>JALDXP010000329.1:0-2566 GCA_032154885.1 Actinomycetota bacterium | reverse complement strand
CGATCGAGGTCGAAATTCGAATGCACACCTGCGACGGCAAAGTCGAGCCGGCCCAGTGCCCCGTCGTCGACGTCGAGGCCGCCATCCCGATCGATGTTCAACTCTGCTCCTTGGAGCACGAGCAAGTCGGGAAATCGGGTTTTCGTCTCCTCGATGAGCACGCGCTGATGTTCGAGGCCGGAACTGTCTAGCCCGCCGAACCGCAACCCAATCGTGTGATCGGTGATCAGGATGTACTCGTACTCGCGATCCGTCGCCTCAGCCGCGATCTCGAAGAGGCTCATTCGCCCGTCGGGGGAGAGGTCCGTGTGCAAATGGAGGTCGCCATTGATCTGGCTGTCACGTACGACGCTCTCCGCCATCTGAGTATCGAGGGCTCGCGCCGGCGGTGGGATCCACAGGCGACCGTTCCGCTCGTAGATCTCGGATTCGGAGAGTCCGTCCGTTTCGATGTCCGCTAGAAGTGGGCGGGCATGCCGATCGGGCCCTGTCACCTCGAGCAATCGCCGTCCGAGCTGGGAGGGCGGGACCAGGTGAACGCCGGCCACCACGTCTTCGTAGGTCTGGAGCACGATCTCCCCTGAAGGCCGATCACCGACAAACCGGGCAACAGCGGTGCCTTCGAGGAATTCTCGCCCGGCACCGACATCGTCGATACCGGAGACGAGTTCGACGGTCTCCACCCACTCCTCTCCACGCCGAACGGCCCCGGCCACTTCGACCGTTCCGCCGAGATGACGGTGGAGGTGTCGGCTGAGGGCGTCTGCCAGCACATAGGCCTGAAAAGAAGGAACCGATGCCAGCGAGGGCGCCAGCTGAAGCCTCGTCGCCCATCGCTCCGCGCTCGCCGGACCGACGCCCCTCAGGGCCTCAACGGCCCCGGCCTCGATGGCCGCGACCAGATCGGCGGTGGTGTCGACCCCGAGCTCTCCCTTGAGGGCGCGCAGGATCGTCGGCGTCATTCGGGGCAGACGTCTGATCCTGGCCGACTCGGCGGGGTAGAGCCGCTCGAGCCGCTCGAGGAGCTCGAGTGTCCCATTTTCCCTGAACTCCTCGATGACTCGCAACACACCTGTCCCGATTCCGGGGATGGACAGTGCCTTCTCCGACGGATCGGACAGATCTGGCGCCAGATCATCCAGGGACCAGACTGCTCGGCGATAGGCCTTGGCCCGGAACGATCGGCTCCGCTCGTCCGCACGCACCAGGTCGGAAAGTCGCCACAGAGCCTCGCCCAAATCCTGGCGGGGTGTGCTCGAGTCCGAGGAGCGCCGGGTTTTGCGGTGTTCAGGCACGGGTAATCAACAGATACAACCCAGCTATGGAGGATTTATGAGCAAGTTTGTGCGCTTTGTCGGGATCGGAGCAGCGGCCGCGGCGGCCATGTATCTTCTCGACCCGGATCGCGGCCGGTCGCGCCGGGCGAAGTTGTCGGACCAGGCCGCCGCGCTCGCGCGCAAGGCTGAGGAGAAGAGTCGCGCTCAAGTGGAGTACCAAAAGGGCGTGGTACAGGGTCTTGCCCACGATCTGACCGAGTCTCTCCGCCCCGACCGCGAGTTCGATGACGAGACGCTCCACCAGAAGGTGAAGAGCGAGGCGATCGGTCGCTGGGATGGACCGAAGAACGACGTCGAAGTCGACGTTGACAACGGTGTGGTCACGCTCAAGGGGAAAGTCGACACCGAGAACCTGGATGAGCTGATCCGATTGGTCAAGAGTGTCCCCGGCGTTGCCTCGATCAACGATCAGCTGAGCATCCCGCAGCGCAGCTAGCCGAACGGCCAACGGCCCAAGACCGAAGGCTCCATCAGAGCCCTTCGATCTTGGGCCGTATCTCGTCCCGCCAGAACTCAATGAAGCCGTCCCGAGGATCGCCGATCTGGTGTATATAGATGTGGTCGATCCCCATCTCGGCCGCCTTCTCGATCGACTCGATGATTGGTCCCGCGTCCGGCCCACATGGGAGCGATTCTTCGATGTCGGAGCGGTCCACCATCTGAATGGCCTGCTCCATGTGATCCACCGTGCGCAAGTCTTGCGCCAGCTGGCCGGTCAGGGCAGTGTTCGGCCAGACCCGGTATGCCCTGTCCACCGCTCTTTCCCGGTCGGGGTCCCAGCAGAGGGAGAGCTGGCTCCATACCGGGCCCTTCCCGCCCTGGTCGCGATACTTCTCGATCACCCCTTCCTCGAGACCGGTGATCCAGAGCCCGTCTCCGATGCGTGCCGCCAGCTCCACCGCCTCGTCCCCAAACGCCGAGATCACAATTGGCGGCAGCCCGTCAGGAAGATCGAAGATGCGTGCATCCTCCACCGTGTAGTGACGCCCGCGGTGGGTGTAGCTCTCCCCTTTCCATAGACCCCGGATGATCTCGACAGCCTCCTCCAGCATCTCGAGACGAACGTCGGCCGGCGGCCATGGATCTCCGAGCACATGCTCATTGAGAGCTTCACCGGTGCCCACTCCCCAGGTGAACCGGCCCTCCAAGAGGCATGCAGCGGACGCGGCGGCATGTGCGCTGATCGCCGGATGCATGCGAACGGTGGGGCAGGTCACTCCGACGCCGAC
>JALDXP010000328.1:0-2604 GCA_032154885.1 Actinomycetota bacterium | reverse complement strand
CCTTCCCCGACAGCAAGCTGACGCTGGAGATCATCACGCCCAAGGACGAGGTCGATCTCGCATTCGGGAGGGAGTTGGGGGTCGACTATGTGGCGGCCTCGTTCGTTCGCAGTGGCGACGACATACGCAGCGTGGCCCAGCTAGCCGGCGAAGCGCCGATCGTCGCCAAGATCGAGCTGGCCCAGGCTTACGAGAACCTCGATGACATCATCGGTCCTTCCTCGGCGGTCATGGTGGCCCGGGGCGACCTCGGGGTCCAGCTTCCACTGGAGCGGATCCCGCTCATCCAGGCAGAGATCCTGAAGAAGACGAATGCGGCCGGCCGCATCTCCATCACGGCGACCGAGATGCTCGAGTCCATGACCAAGAGCCCCCGGCCTACCAGAGCCGAGGTGACCGACGTCGCCAACGCGGTGATGGCCGGCACCGACGCCGTGATGTTGTCGGGGGAGACTGCCGTTGGCGATTACCCGGTAGAGACCGTTACCGCCATGGCATCGATCTGCGTGGCAATGGAAGAAGGCACGCTTTCCACTCGTGGGCACCACTCCATACCGTTCGTCGGCGACGGCAACACAGTGGCCTCGGCGGTCTCCCAAGCGGCCACCGAGATAGCGGACAACCTGGAAGCCGAGACGATCGTGGCCTTCACCGAGTCGGGCAACACCGCAAGGCTGATCTCCAAATACCGCCCGGAGGCACGCATCGTGGCCTTCACCCCAAACGAGACGACTCTTCACCAGATGGCCCTCTACTGGGGAGTCAGCCCCCATCCTTTCGAGCGCCGCACATATACCGACGAGGAACTGGCCGCGGCTGCCGACATCCTCGAGCGAGAAGGAGTGGTCAGAAAAGGAGATCGGGTGGTCATGGTGGCGGGAGTGCCCCCGAACGTGCAGGCCTCGACCAACCTGGTCAAGGTCCATGTGATCGGCGAGACCTCCGGCGGCCTGGGGTCCTGAAATCCCCCCTCCGTCGCCTTCGGCGACGCCTCGTCCCACGGGGGAGGAACTACCCTGCCGACCCTCATGGGCCAGACCGTCGTCGTCAACGAGGTGAAACAGCTCGGTGACGTCCTGCTCATCGATACCGATCGGAGCTTCACCGGACAGGACGGGATCGCCATGACGCCGTCCGGTCGGGGTGGGAGTGTTCCCGGTCTTCTCGCCGGCCAGCTATTCGACCTCGGGCTGGGCGTCGATCACGTCTACGTGCTGCAGAACACTGTCACTGTGAGGCGACCCGGTGGATGGGATGAGGAGAGCACGGCGGGCGTGACCTCGGTGGTCGAGAGCTTCCTGCGCTTCTACGACGAAACCTGACCCTGTCAGGGTGCCGCAGTCGTGGGTGGTGCCGTTGATGGAGGCACTGTTGTCGGAGGGGCAGTCGTCGGAGGAGCCACGGTGGTTGGTGGAACCGTCGTCGGGGGGACGGTTGTCGTAGTGGGGCAAGCAGTGGAGGTCCCGGGGACCATGCACGGGTGGACCTCGAAGACAGCGAACCTGGGGGCGTAGCGCACCGTCCACTCCTGTTCCGAGACCACCTGGTTCTCGTCGCCGCCGAGCAGGATGCGCCGCGTCACAGTCACACTCCAACCTCCTTGCTCGGTCTGCGTCTGGTCCTGCTGGTTCACGCCAAAATCGGGGTTCGGCTCGTACCGAGGCTCTGGCGGATCGGTCTCAGCGAAGCGATCGGAGACCGATCCCTTGACGTGGAGGGCGTTGGGCCCGCCTTCGGTGTCCACCCAGGCACGACTCTGGCCGTCCGACTGCTCGCCTTTCAGAGTTCGGCCGTCGTTCTCTCCGAATATCCGCACGGTGATCGAGGTGTCGGTGTAGGTGGTGTCGATGAGGATGCCGTTGTCGGTGTTGTTGCGGAACTTGAGATCAGGGCTCCTCCAGTTGAGAGTCGCCTCGACGCCTTCGGGATACCGGGAGAAGTAGTACGAGTGCGGCTTGTGCTCGACGTCCTCGTAGCCACCCCAGAACACGGCGTTGTACATGGTCGTCGTGAACTGGCTGACCCCGCCGCCGACCGTATCCTCCACCTCTCCGGCGATGATGGTGCCGGCAGGGAGGTAGCCGTCCTCCAGGGTCCTCTGGCCGACATGGTCGTTGAGGCTGAACGTCTGGCCGGCGCCCACGATGGCCCCGTCGACCTCGTCGGCGATCGTGTGGATGTTCACGACACGATCCTGACAGCAGTCGTAATACGTGGTGAATTGCGCCACGAGGTGGTTGATGTTGAGGCCCTCCAGGTCCTCGGTCGTGACCTCGGGCTCTGCGGCCTCGACGAGCGGCAGATCCCCGGTGCGCTCCGCGGTCATCGCCGCGTCTGCCAGCCTCAAGGCGGTCTCCTCGGCATCGATCTGGGTGCCACTGGTTCCAGGGACAATCGAGATGCTGTCACCTGAGATCTCGAAGGTCGCGTTCACCGGCTCCGCCTCGACCTGGTCTCGTATCGAGTCCAGGTAATTGTCGATCAGCTCAGGGTCGAAAGAGTTGACGATGCGCGGCTCACTCTCGGTGACCGTCTCGGACCGGAAGGACTCGGTCAACTGGTCGACGGTGAACACCACATCGACGTCCTCGTGGTCGAGCTGGA
>JALDXP010000327.1:0-2611 GCA_032154885.1 Actinomycetota bacterium | reverse complement strand
GCATTCCTTTCAGTCCGATTTCTTTCAACCATAGTGATGGCTTTTAGAACGAGGGGATCAGCTATCGGACCGATAACCCAGCCCGAGATCGCCGGACGAGCTCAGGGTGAGGAGCTGCCCGTCGACAACAGCAATGAACCCGTCGCCGAGAACCGCCACAACGTGGCTGTCTTGGGTCTCGAGCTCTGCCGGGCATTGGCCCTCGGCAGTCATCTCGGTCATGCTCACCTCGACTCCGGTGACCGTGTAGGTCCCGTGCAGGCTGCGGCAGCCGGTGGACCCGAGCATCGACCCATCTGTGAACAGCTCCAGCGTTGCGCGATCCCCATTGACACTGGATGCAGCGTCCCCATCAATCAGACTCTCCAGCACCCAGACCGTCCCGGTCAGTTCGGCAGTGGGGAGCGGGGGCAGGGCGGCGAAAACGAGCTCGACCTCTTCCCCGCTGAGGGTGAGGCTGTCTTCTGTCATCGAGAACGTGCTCACCAGTAGGAGTCCCCCTAGGTATGACTGTTCCGATTCCATCACGCCTTCGTCCACGCACGCCATCTCGGTCCCCAACAGCTCGGAGAACGTGATCTGCCGTCCGGCGATCTCGTACATGCCCCCATAGCCGTTGCAGGCCGCAGTCCCGCCGGCGCCCTCGTCGGTCAATGTCAGTGTGATCGGATACCCGTCGACGATCGGGACGGGCTCGCCCCCTACCGTCCCCTCGGTGAGCTCCCATGCAATGCCTACCGGGTCGCCAACCTGTTGAAGAGGTTCGCCACAACCCGTGATCAGGGTGGCAACGCATCCGAGGGCGAGCGACCACCGGCGCATTTCGGATCAGGACGTGGTGGTGGTGGCTGTCTCGTCGACGACGAACACCAGATCGGCGTCCACACCGGAGAGATTCAGCTGACCATCCTCGATACTGAATTGTTCGACCAGGCTGAGAGCCTCCAGGTACGCGGCCTCGGCGTCCATCACCTCAGGCTCGCAGGCCATCATCGTCGAGCCAACGTCGTCGAATGTGAGGTCAGTCCCAGACAGCGTGTAGGCCGCGAAGTACTGGTTGCAGGCAGAGGAACCCGCAGCTGTCCCCGCCTCCGTGTCGAAGACCAGGGTTATCGGCCGATCGGCGAGCACGGGGATATCGACCCCATCGACGGTGCCGGCCTCGAGGACCCAGGCGTTGGCGGTCGGGTCGGACGATCCCTCCTCGCCGGGGTCGGCGCAGGCGGTCAGGGCGATGGCGAGGATGGCGACGAGGACGATGGCTTTTCTCATGGTTCTTCGACGCTACGCCACTCAAAAGCGGTTCCGCTCAGATCAGCACTCCGGCTGCGATCACCAAACCGGTCCAGAGGTGGAGACGGGCAGTCATCTTCAATGCACGGATCAGAGAGGGGCCGTCGCTCTTGCGATAGATGATTCGCACTGGCCCCATTGCATAAGGAGCGATCATGGCAGCGAACACCGTTGGGAACGGGGTCCATCGCAGCACGGCGAAAAGGGCGATCAGGAAGAAGGCGCCGTAGACCAGGGTGACGAACAAGGTCCGCGTCTTTTCAGGTCCGATGATCACGGCAAGTGTCCGTTTCTCAGCCGCCCTGTCGGTGTCGAGGTCGCGGTAGTTGTTGACTACGAGGATCGCCGCCGCCAGCAGACCAATCGGTATCGATAGAAGCCACGCGGGAAGCGGCGCTGTCATGTCATAGATGTAACGGCTGCCCACTGTGGCCACCACGCCGAAGAAGAGGAAGACGAACACCTCCCCGAGCCCCCGGTACCCGTACGGAAATGGGCCACCGACATAGCCGAGCATCGCGACGACGGACACCACGCCGATCATCAGGATCACCGGTCCGGCGATCACTGCGAGCGCGATACCTGCGCTGGCGGCTACCACCAGTGCCGCTACCACTCCGACCCACATCTGCTTTGCAGTGATCTGTCCAAGAGCAACCATCCTCGGGGGGCCCACCCGGTCTCCGGTATCGGCCCCACGGCGCGCATCCGACACGTCGTTGGCGAAGTTGGCCGCCACCTGGATCGCGAGTGCGGCCATGAGGGCATAGAGAAAGACGTCCCAACGGAACACGCCATCTGACTGGGCGAGGGCCGAGCCGACAACAACCGGTACCACGGCCGCGGGGAGAGTGTGGACCCGGGCTGCCGTCTTCCAGGCCTGGAATGTGGTCACGGGTCAAAAATGCCAGGGATATTGGCCGAAATCGGGCTCCCGCTTCTCCAGGAAGGCGTCACGCCCCTCCCGGGCCTCGTCGGTCATGTAGCCGAGACGGGTCGCCTCCCCGGCGAAGATCTGCTGGCCGACCAACCCGTCGTCGATCAGGTTGAAGGCGAACTTGAGCATGCGTTGGGCGGTGGGGCTCTTCGACATGACTTCCTGCGCCCATTCCAGAGCGACCTTCTCCAACTCGGAATGGGGCACGACTGCGTTGACCATTCCCATCTCGTACGCCTCCGTTGCCGAGTACTCGCGCCCGAGAAAGAAGATCTCCCGAGCTCTCTTCTGGCCTACCTGCCGTGCCAGATACGCGGAGCCGTACCCGGCGTCATAGGAGGCGACATCGGCATCGGTCTGCTTGAAGATGGCGTGCTCCTC
>JALDXP010000326.1:0-2615 GCA_032154885.1 Actinomycetota bacterium | reverse complement strand
AGTCGAAGTCGTCCTGGAGGATCTCCCGGTACACCTCGAGCATGATCGGGAAGGAACCGAATTGCTTGGCGACGCCGAGCAGGTCGGCGGATCGCCTGCGCTGCAACCAGAGCGGTGTCCTCTCGCCGGGACGACGCCGGGGGAGCAGGAGAGACCGGCCGGCTGCCTCGCGGAAGCGGGCGGCGAACAACGCCGTGTCTCCGAGGTGCTCGAGGAGCAGGGCCTCGACGTCTTCGGGATCGAGCAAGAGATCTTCGGGGCCGGGCGGGTTGTCCGCATCGGGAAAGCGGAACGCGATGCCGTCGTCGGACCAGATGGCGTCGACGTCGACTCCATAGCGGTCACGGAACCGATGACGCAATGCCATCGCCCACGGGGCGTGGATCCGGGCACCCAACGGCGAGAGGAGCACGAGTCTCCAGTCTCCGATCTCGTCGCGGAACCGCTCGACGACCAGCGTTTGGTCGGTTGGCAGCACGCCGGTCGCTTCTCGTTCCTCTGTTAGATACGCGACGAGATTCCTCGCCGCCAGGTCGTCCAGATGAAAGCGAGTCGTGAGATCCTCGTGGGCCTCCTCGGGGTCGAGACGTCCCGTCTGGCGGACGAAGGCACCGACCGCTCTCCCGGTCTCTATCGACCTCCCCATCGAGTCGCCATGCCAGAACGGCATGCGCGCCGCTCCTTCGGCGGGCGCCGGCACGACCTCGACCCGATCGTGGCCGATCTGTGAGATCCGCCAGGCGGTGCTGCCGAGCAGAAAGACGTCTCCCTCGCGCGACTCGTAGACCATTTCCTCGTCGAGCTCTCCGACCCGGCTCCCATCGGGGAGCGTGACGCGGAACAGACCTCTGTCGGGAATGGTGCCTGCGTTGGTGACGGCCAGCTGCAGCGAGCCGGGCCGTGCCGTCACCTCGCCTGTGACCCGATCCCAGTTGATCCGGGGTCTCAGCTCTGCGAAAAGATCCGAGGGATAACGCCCGGCCAGCATGTCCAGCGTCTCGTCGAAGACGGGTCGGCTCAGCCCCGAGTAGGGCGCCGCTCTAGTCGCCATCTCATAGAGGGCGTCGGCGCTGGTCGGTCCGGCCACAACCCTCGCCACGAGTTGCTGGGAGAGGACATCGAGTGGGTTGGCGGGGATCTTGGTGGTCTCGACCTGTCGCTCCAACATCTGATTGGCGACAACGGCTGAAACCAGGAGATCGCCCCGGTATTTCGGGAAGATTCGTGCCTTGGAGACGCCGCCGACCTGATGGCCCGATCGGCCAACCCTCTGCAAGCCGGAAGCCACCGAGGTCGGAGCTTCGACCTGGAGCACCAGATCCACCGCGCCCATGTCGATGCCAAGCTCGAGAGATGAAGTGGCGACCACCGCGCGGAGATCGCCACGCTTCAACGCCTCCTCGGTGAGGAGTCTCTGCTCACGGGCTACCGATCCGTGATGTGCCTTGGCCACCTCCTCGCCGGCCAGGTTGTTGATCTCGGAGCAAAGGCGCTCCGCAAGTCGACGCGAATTGGCAAACACGATCGTGCTGCGATGAGCCATGATCTGTTCCAGCAGTCGGGGGTAGACCGCCGGCCAGATGGAGCGGGTCGACTGCTGGTCAGGGTCGAGGGGATCGGGCTCGCCCGGCTCGTTCATGTCCTCTACCGGGACCACTATCTGGATGTCCAGGTCCCGGTCATGTGGCACATCGATGAGACGGACTGGCCGTGGCACCCACGTCCCGTCGTCGTCGAGGGTCCCGCCGCCCAGGAACCGTCCGATGTCCTCCAGCGGGCGCTGCGTGGCCGAGAGGCCGATCCGCTGTGGCGATACTTCGGTGACCTCCTCCAGACGCTCGAGTGAGAGCGACAGATGTGCCCCTCGCTTGCTGCCTGCCACCGCGTGCACTTCGTCGACGATCACCCAGCGGACGCTGCTCAATATCTCACGGGCCGCAGACGTGAGGATGAGATAGAGGGATTCGGGTGTCGTTATGAGGATGTCGGGCGGGTTTCGTCGCATCCGCTGTCGGGCATCGGATGGCGTGTCACCGGTGCGGATGAAGGTGTCGACCGTTGGCAAGGTCGGGCCCCCGATGCGGCTCGAGGCGTGGCGAATTCCGGCCAGCGGCGCCCTGAGATTCCGCTCGACGTCATGGGCCAAGGCCTTCAGAGGTGAGATGTACAGAACGCGGCAACGACTCGCCTTGTCGGGCTGGGGCTCGGTCAGCAACTGATCGAGTGTCCAGAGGAAAGCGGCCAGGGTCTTCCCCGACCCGGTTGGGGCGTGGATCAGCGTGTGATGGCCGTCGGCGATGGCGGGCCAGCCCAGGGCCTGGGCTCGGGTTGGCTCGTTGAACGAGGCCTCGAACCAGGTGCGGGTTGCCGGGGTGAAGGCGCCGAGCGGGTCCACATCGGGAAGGTATCAGGGGTAAAGGACAACGGTGGTCCGCAATGCGATTCCGACGTCATCGCTCGTGCGCGCATAGCGGATCTGAGGGTCCATGGCGGCGGGAGTTTAGGAGGCGGGTGCGGGGTCAGGCGGACAGCTCGAGTGGCAGCCGGTTGATGGCGGCCAGCTCGAGGAAGAGATCGACCACGTGCGGGTCGAACTGGGTCCCGGCGTGCTTGCG
>JALDXP010000325.1:0-2623 GCA_032154885.1 Actinomycetota bacterium | reverse complement strand
GAGCCCTCCTTGACCCGCATCGAATGGGTGACTCCGGTCTCCTCGTCCCAGTGACGGGTCTCCTGGATCACCTCACCGCCTGACTCGACTACTCCGATCTGCCGCTCGATCTCGAAGGTGATCGCCCTCTCCAGCGAGCGAAACGAGTTCATGTTCTTGATCTCGACCTTGGTGCCGTACTCATCCTCGCCCGCCGGCCGAATCGAGACATTGGCGTCGAACCTGATCGAGCCCTCCTCCAATCTGGCGTCCGAGACTCCGAGCTCGGCAACGATCGACCGCAGTTCCTGTGCGTAGACCCGCGATTCGGTGGCGCTGCGCAGGTCCGGTCTGGACACGACCTCGACCAGGGGCACTCCCGACCGGTTGAAATCGAGAAGAGTGCCCTCTGCGGCGTGGATGCGGCCGCCGGCGCCGAGATGAGTGGACTTCCCGGTGTCTTCCTCCATGTGAGCGCGCTCGATCCCGATGCGGCGGGTCTCGCCGTCGACCTCTATGTCGAGATGCCCGTCGTGACAGACCGGGACGTCGAACTGGGATATCTGGTAGTTCTTGGGAAGGTCGGCGTAGAAGTAGTTCTTGCGGTGGAACACCGAGCGATCCGAGACCTGGCAATCGAGGGCGAGCCCAATGGCCATGATCGACTCGATCGCCGCTCGATTCGTCACCGGAAGGGCGCCGGGCAGGCCAAGACATGTGGGACAGACCCTTGTGTTGGGCTCGCCACCAAAGGCAACGGCACAACCGCAGAACATCTTCGAACCCGTCATCAGCTCGACATGGACCTCGATCCCGATGACCGGCTCCCAGCTCACGCCGCGCCTTTGAGGACGGTCGGTGAGATCTCGAAGCCGGCGAGACGCTCGACTTCAGCCGCGACCTGGTACATGGTCTCCTCCCCGAGAGCAGGCGCCATCACCTGGAACCCGATAGGCAGACCCGCGTCGTCGAGACCGACAGGCACGGATATGGCGGGATGGCCGGCCATGTTGGCCGGGATGTTGCAGATATCTGACAGGTACATGGCGAGTGGGTCGGAAGTCCGGGCTCCGGCTTCGAACGCAACGGTGGGGCTGGTCGGCGAGACCAGCACGTCTACCTGTTCGTAAGCACGAGCGAAATCCTCCTGGATGGCGGCCCGCACCCGCTGTGCCTGGCCATAGAAGGCGTCGTAGTACCCGGCGGAGAGGGAGTAGGTGCCGAGGAGAACGCGCCTCGTCACCTCCGGCCCGAAGCCCTCCGCCCTCGTCCTCGCCATCAACTCCTCGGTGGTGGCGCCGTCGACTCTGAGCCCATATCGGATCCCATCGAAGCGAGCCAAGTTGGAGGAGGCCTCGGCCGGAGCGATCAGGTAGTAGGCGGACAGGGCGATGTCGAACGTGGGCAGAGACACCTCGGTTACTTCGACTCCCGCCTTCTCCAGCCTCGCCACCATGTCGATCGTCGCCGCCTCGACCGCGGGCTCGAAGCCCTCTCCCGACAGCTCCGTCACGACGCCAATACGTAGCCCGTCCACCCCTCGATCGAGGCCGGCCACCGGATTCGGGTACTCACCCCTGAACGACGTGGAGTCCAGCGGGTCGTAGCCCCAGATGGAGGAAAGGGCGAGCGCCGAATCTTCCACCGTCCTGGCGAAGGGGCCGATCTGATCCAGCGACGAGGCGAATGCGATCAACCCGTACCGGCTCACCGTGCCGTAAGTCGGCTTCATCCCAACCACACCACACAACGAGGCTGGTTGGCGGATCGAGCCTCCGGTGTCGGAGCCGAAAGCGAGGAGCGACGAACCGGCTGCGACGGAGGCCGCCGAGCCTCCCGAGGATCCACCGGGGACCCGGCTCAGGTCCCAGGGGTTGTATGTGGTGCCATACGCCGAGTTCTCGGTCGAGGATCCCATGGCGAACTCATCGAGGTTCGTCTTGCCCACGATCACCGCTCCGCCGCTACGCAGCCTGCTGACAACGGTCGCGTCGTAAGGAGGGACGTACCCGGCGAGGATCTGTGATCCAGCTGTTGTCTCGACTCCCCGGGTGCACATGTTGTCCTTGAGGGCAACCGGGATCCCGTGAAGGGGGCCGCGATCGATCCCGTCGGCCAGATCGGCGTCGGCCTGCCTGGCCGCCTCTCTCGCCCCGTCGCTGTCAATGGTCAGAAACGCGTGCAGTTGTGCCTCTGTCCGGGAGGCGGTGTCGATCGCATCCTCGAGCAGGGCCTGAGCCGACGTCTCACCCGTGCGAAGCAGACGACCGGCTTCGGAAACGCTGGCGGCGATCATTCGGTCCCCAGCGCCGGGGGCACGACGAAGTGCCCATCGATGGCTTCTGGAGCCTGGCCCAGCACCTCATCACGGTCGAGTGACGGTCGCAATTCGTCGTCGCGGAATGCGTTGGTCAGGCCCAGAGGATGGGCCGCCTCCACGTTCGGCTCGACCTCCAGGGACTGGACCCTGGCGGCGTGCTCCAGGATCACTCCGAGCTGGGCCTTGTACGACTCGAGCTCGTCGTCGGTCAGCCCGAGGCGGGCCAGACGCGCAACGTGGGCAATATCGATCTCTATCGGCATCGGTGCCGGAGTCTAAGAGTCGGCGCGAACCGCCCAGAACCCGTTTTGGGGGGGGGGGGGG
>JALDXP010000324.1:0-2627 GCA_032154885.1 Actinomycetota bacterium | reverse complement strand
GCCACTACCGAGTCTTCACCCCGGTTGGCCGCAGCCTGGGCGATGCCAACCGCATGGGGGTACTGGGTGCCGATCACCGAGGACTGGGTCAGGACACGGCGTTCCCGGCTGGACCAGTGGCCCGGGAGCTGACGACCCCCGGACATCGGGTCGGTCTTCTTGGCGAACGCGCCGAGGAAGATCTCCTCCGGCTCGAACCCCCACGCCAGGGCAACGCCCATGTCTCGGTAGTAGGGCAGGACCCAGTCCTTTTCTTGGTCCAGTGCAAGCGCCGAGGCCACCTGCACCGCCTCATGGCCCGATGATCCGACCACGAATGGCGCTCGGCCCTGACGCTGCAGCGCGAAGAGCCGATCGTCGATCCGCCGCGTCGTCAGCATCAGCCGGTACATCTCCACGACCTGCTCGTCGCTCAGGCCCAGCTCCCCGTGGTGGAGATTCCGGTCGAAGTCCATGCCGTAGGTGCGGTGGCTCGTCAATTCGTGTCCTCTCCGCTGCGCCGGAAGCGGCGCAGGTCACCGATTGCCCGGATCCGCTCCTCGGCAACCATGACGGCCGCCTGATTCGGGTTGATCCGCTGATCCTTCGATGCGACGAGGATCGCCTTGGTTGCGTCGAAGATGGAATCGACCCGGTGCATCGCTCGCATCTTCGAATAACCGTGCAATTCATCGTGGACATTGATCAGGCCGCCCGCGTTGACCACGAAATCCGGGGCGTACAGGATGCCCCGACCCGCGATGCGATCGGCGTCCTCGTCGGTGGCTAGTTGATTGTTGGCGCTTCCCACTATCGCCTGACAATTGAGGCGGGGGATCGTCGCGTCGTTCAGCCCTCCTCCGAGAGCGCACGGCGAGTAGAAGTCACAGTCGACGGTGGAGATGTCATCGATGTCGACGCTCTTCACCCCGTAGGTCTCCACCGCGCTCATGACCGCGCTTTCGCTCGCATCGGCCACTATGACCTCAGCCCTGGCCTCGACCAGGAGCTGGACAAATGCCGATCCGACCTTGCCAACTCCCTGGACGGCGAACCTGCGGCCGGCTAGATCGGTATCTCCCCAGATGAAGTCGGCCACGGCTCTGGCCGCCGCGAAGAGACCGCGCGACGTCACGGGCGATGGGTCACCGGCGCCACCCTCGGCCGGTGAGCTGCCGAGGGCCCACCGGGTCTCACGGCGAATGATGTCCACATCGGTCGTGGTGGTCCCAACGTCCTCGGCAGTGATGTAACGCCCGCGGAGTGAGTCGACGATCCGTCCGTAGGCACGGAGGAGACGCTCGGTCTTGTCGGTGGCCGGGTCACCGATGATCACGGCCTTGCCGCCTCCCAGGTCGAGACCGGCTGCCGCAGCCTTGTAGGTCATCCCCTTGGCGAGACGGAGGACGTCTATCAGTGCGTCCTGTTCGGTCTGGTACGGAAAAAAACGGGTCCCGCCGAGGGCGGGACCCAAAGCCGTGGAGTGGATTGCGATTATGGCCCGAAGGCCCGATACATCGTCGTAGCCGTAGATGATCTGCTCGTGACCTCCACGGGCAACCTCATCGAATACGACCAAGTCCGGTCCTCCATCCTCGAGGGGTGGTTCTCGCTCCGTGACCGATCTTACCTGGACGCCCCTGGCACGGCCCGCGCCTTGCGACGCTCGATGCGACGGGTGACCTTCGGCTCGAGCCGTGCCAGGATGTTGGTGTGACCAAGACCGCTCATCTTCGGGTTTACACCCCGGAGAGCTCCGAGGACGGCGACCCGGTGCCGCCTTTCGTCCGAGGATATGGTCTGCTCTCCGAGGCGGAAGGCGACGCCGACTGGGTGGTCGAGTGGAACGGGCAGCGAATGGTGTGCCCGCGAAACCTGCGTCTTCGAGTCCTCGAGTCGACCGTCGCCTTCGCCAATGCGTTTCGGGGTCTCGGATCCGGCCTCATCCCCGAAGCGGCGGCGCAGGCCGCCGATAGCGAGCTTCGCCGGTATCACCAGGAGCATCCCGGTCATCGCTCCCACGTGCTCACCTCCGCATGGCATGTGCCGGTCCGCTGGTTCACCGCCTTCCAGCCGGAGGACAAGGAGGTGTACGAGGTGGACGGCGCTCCCCGGATCCGACTGCGGGTGGATCTCGCTGTGGGCCGGAAGCGGGTCGAGCATGCCTTGGGGGTGCTTCGTGGCCTCCAGGTATTCCAGGGCCCGGCCGAGGAGTTGGCCCAGCTGTCCGACTGGATCGAGAGCTTTCCGACCGGGTCGATGCTCGAGCTCGACTACTCGACGGTCTCCGACCTTTTCGCTCCACAGGAGCTGGTGTTCGACGACTCGGTGGAGTTGGTGCGCCGCTCGATCGAGGCCCTGGCCGACGGCGACATGATGGCCGCCGGCGAGAACTACGGCCGTGTCGTCTCCCGTTGGGCCCCCGCCTTCTCCGTCACTTTCAGCAGCTGAAGAGCCGGTTACCTGAGGTACGTGGCGCCATATATGGCGCTGCTGGAACACAGAAAGCCGGATCCCGCGGTTCCGGGAATAAATCCGAGTCAGAGACGTTGTCGATTTGTGAACAGAATCACAAGCTGTTCCCTCCTCCAAGCTTTGCGAGGGCCAGTGGAGCCAGTTTCCGCTACTCCCAGCGGACTCCTTCTCCT
>JALDXP010000323.1:0-2636 GCA_032154885.1 Actinomycetota bacterium | reverse complement strand
CATGCCCGAGACCATCGACTTCAGCCTTCCCAACCAGGACGGGGAGACCGTCAGCTCCGAGGACTTCGCCGGGAAGCGCCTGGTCATGTTCTTCTATCCAGCGGCGATGACGCCGGGGTGCACCACGGAGTCGTGTGACTTCCGCGACAGCTATGACGAGTTCGCCGAGGCGGGTTATGAGGTGGTTGGGGTCAGCCCCGACACCCCGGCCAAGAACGCAAAGTTCAAGGAGAAGGAGGGCCTCAACTTCGACCTGCTCTCGGACCAGGACAAGGAACTGGCCACCTCACTCGGTGCCTGGGGTGAGAAGAAGATGTACGGGAAGACGATGGAGGGGCTGATCAGGTCGACGTTCGTCATTGGCCCCGAAGGCAAGATCGAGAAGGCATACCGGAATGTCAAGGCCACCGGTCACGTAGCCCGGGTCAAGGCAGACCTCCTGGGCTGAATTCCTGAGCTTTCTCTGTCCGTGTGGGCCCACATACGGGCCTACGTACCTCAGGTAAGTGTTCCTCAGTTTCCGAGTTCGACGCCCGCCAACTCCTCTAACGCTTTGACCAGGGCGTGGTTGCCTTCGGAGCCGAGGCTTTGCGCCTGGAGAGCTCGGTAGAGCTGAAACACAAGGGAAGTCCCTGGCAGCGGTATGCCCAGTTCGTCGGCCGTGTCGAGAACGATGCGAAGGTCTTTCTGCTGCAAGTCGATGGTGAACCCTGGTCGCCAGTCGCGGGCGATCATCTGGGGGCCCCGGTGCGACAGCATCCACGAGCCTGCTGCACCGCCTTCGACCGCCGCCAGTGTCGTACTCAGATCTAGCCCAGCCCCTTGCGCCAAAAGCAGTGCTTCAGAGGCCGCGAGCTCGTTGAGCACGACCAGCACCTGGTTGACGGCTTTGGCCATCTGGCCCGATCCCGGCTCCTCGCCGATGTGAGTGATCGTCTTCGAATAGGCCTCCATGAAGGGCCGGGCTCGGTCCAGAGACTCCGCCGATCCTCCGGCCATGACTGCCAGGGTCCCATTCTCGGCGCCCTCCGACCCACCCGATACCGGTGCGTCCACCCAGGACACACCCGAGTCAGAGGCGCGGGTTGCGAGTTCCCGGGTGGCGCCGGGTGAGATCGTGGAGTGGTCGACGAGGATGGCGCCTCGGGCCAGGCCATGGATGACACCGTTGTCGCCGAAGACCACTTCCTCCACATCCGGGGTATCGGACACACAGACGAAGACGATGTCGCTCGCATTGCCCAACTCGATCGGATCGGCTGCTACATCGCAGACGAGATCCACTGCTTTCCCCGGAGTCCGGTTCCAGATGGTCAAGCTGTTCCCGGCCATGAGCAGGTTCAGGGCCATCCCGTGACCCATCGTGCCGAGGCCGATGAAACCGAGACGAGTCATGGCCGGGCACTCTAGGGGTGTGCTAGACCCACCCCATGCCCCACGATCGACTCGACGCCACCATGGCCGGCGAGGTGTCGGCCTTGCGCCAATCGGGGACGGCCAAGGGATTCGAGGCCGTGATCGTTGGCATCGAGCCCGAGCACGATGAGCGCGGTCCCCGCTATCTCCTGGAAGGAGATGAGCGGCGATTCATCAGGATGAACTCCAACGGCTATCTCGGTCTTTCACGGCACCCGGCGGTGATCGACGCCGAGGAGAGGGCGACGAAGGAGTTCGGCGCCGGGCCTGGGGCGGTGCGGTTCATCTCGGGCACCTATCGGGCACACCTCGATCTCGAACGACGGCTGGCAGCCTTTCATGGGCGCCCATCGTCGATGATCTTCTCCTCGGCCTATGCCGCCGTTGTCTCGAGCCTCACGTCGCTGATCACCTCCGACACCGTGGTGCTCAGCGACGAGCTGAATCACAACTGCATCATCAACGCCCTTCGGCTCTCCCGCCCGGCGACGAGGGAGGTGTATCCACACCTCGACCTCGCTGCATTGGACGCCCTGCTTGCCCGGTCGGCGGGGGCGACGAGAGCGATCGTCGTCACCGACGGCGTGTTCTCGATGCGCGGCGACTACGCCGATCTCTCAGCGCTGATGGAAGTCGCCCGGGCCCATGACGATGCCTTCGAGGAGAACGTCGTCGTCGTGGTCGACGATTCCCATGGGGTGGGAGCCTTCGGGGACACCGGCCGGGGCACCGAGGAGGTGTCCGGATCGGGCACGGTGGACGTGCTCATCGGGACGCTGGGCAAGGCATTCGGGGTCAACGGGGGATATGTGACCGGAAGTCAGAGCCTCTCCGACTTCCTGCGGGAAAAGGCGCCGATGTACATCTACTCCAACCCGATCACCGTGGGCGAGGCCGCCGCTGCCACTGCGGCGGTGTCGGTCGTCGACTCCGACGAGGGCAGATCCTTTTTGAGGCATCTCGCAGCCATGACGGCCAGATTCGAGAACGGTCTCGTCGACCTGGGCCTGGAGACGATCACGGGCCCGCATCCCGTGGTGCCACTCATGATCAGGGACACCGAGCGGACCACTGCCCTCGTCCGGCATCTCCATGACAACGGCATCCTCGCCACCGGTCTCAACTACCCGGTGGTGCCCAAGGGCGACGAGGAGATCCGGTTCCAGGTCAATGCCGACCACACGGAGGCCGACATCGATGAGGTCCTGCAGGCGCTGGGG
>JALDXP010000322.1:0-2643 GCA_032154885.1 Actinomycetota bacterium | reverse complement strand
AGCATCCAGGTGAGACGCCGGTCTTCGGGGAGCCCGAGGACCTCAGATGCAAGCTCGTAGTCCCGGACCGAGGCAGTCCTGCTCCCGATTCCGAGATCGGCGGCTGCGATCATCATCGACATCGCCGCTTGTCCCAGGTCGTAATTGATCACGGCAGTGAGGCGCAAGTCGTCATCGAACGGGGCGACCAAGCCGACTGCGGCGGCGGCATTGGCGATGTGGGCGGCGCCCTGCCAGACATGAGAGATCTTCTCCAACTGGGCACGATCCCGGATCAGCACGAAATCCCATCGTTGGTTGTTGCTTCCTGACGGGGCGCGGCGGCCCGCTTCGAGGATCCGCTCCAGGTCCGATTCTGAGAGCGGTTCGTTGCTGTACTCCTTGGTGGCTCGTCGCGATGTGATCGCGTCCCATGTCTCCATTGGGCGCAACCTAGCCGTTCCTTCTGGCGGGGTCTGCGCGCCAAAACGGTCAGGCCGGGACCACCTCGACCGGGATCCCGTTGAGGACGGCGTTACCCGAGACCGGGTCCATGGCGCCGGTAGAGAGGCGGTTGGTATTGACCCCGGGTCTTTCGGCGGCCACCGAGAGAGCCGAGCCCTGGAGGTCATGGCCCCAGCCGTGGGGCAGGCTGACCACGCCGGGCATGATCGAGTCGGTGACCTCGACCGGGACGGTGAGTGTCCCCGTCGTCGACGACACCTTGACCCGGGCATCTCCGCTCAGACCAAGCCTTTGCGCATCCTCACTGCTGATCTGAAGGGTGCACCGCTCCTTCCCCTTGACCAGCACATCGATGTTGTGCATCCAGGAGTTGTTGGACCGGATGTGCCTCCGACCGATTAGGAGGAAGCCGCCGTTGGGCATTCGGGCCGCCGAGTGGCGAAGCCTCGGAACGTCGGCGAGCAGATACTCGGGTGCCAGCTCGACCTTTCCGGACGGGGTGCACAGGTCTCCGGGCAGGCGAGAGCGGAGCGGGCCGAGATCGATTCCGTGCGGCGCTTCTTTCAGGCGCTCCAGGGTCAACCCATCGGCGTGAGTCCCGTAGCCATCTCCATAGGGGCCGGTGCGGACCAAGAAGTCGAGCATCCTCTCCGGGCCCCTGAGAGGATCTTCGTCGGCACCGGTGGTCGTCGAAAAGATCTCTTCGGGATCGCGCCCGTGGATCGACGATTCGGGGTTGCCAACCGCCGAGCCGACCATGATCCCGAAAACGCCGTCATCCAATGCGTCCAAGTCGGCGTCGCTCCCCTGCCCCGACACCGTCGCCCCCAGTCGGAGGAGCACCTGCCATTCATCGGGGGTGCCTTCGGGCAGCGGAAACAGCGGAGCCGAGTAATTGGCGACGTTGCGCACCGCTAGTTGATTGAAGGCGAAGTCGTAATGGGGGCGCCGGAGCGGGGAGGCGCCGGGCAGGATGACGTCGGCGTGACGGGACGTCTCGTTCAGGTAGATGTCGACCGACACCATGAACTCGAGGCCGGCTAGGGCCGCATCGAGACGATCGCTGGAGGGTGTGGAGAGGATGGGGTTCCCGGCGATGGTGACGAGGGCGCGGATCTGCCCCGGGCCTGGCTCCAGCATCTCGTCAGCCATCGTCGACACCGGGAGCTCTCCCCTTACCTCGGGGAGCCCCTTGACCCGACTCTGCCATCTCCCCACCTGGAACCCGCGGGGCGATCGCGGCTGCTCGTGGGCGGCGTGGGAGAACATCGCCCCGCCCGGTCGGTCCAGGTTCCCGGTGAGGACATTGAGGACGTCGACCATCCAGGACGCCATCGTCCCGAACTCGGCGGTGTGAGTGCCAATCCTGCCGTAAACGGCGGCCGAGGGGGCGCCGGCGAGCTCTCGTGCCAGCCGCCGGGTCCGATCCGGGTCGACGCCGGTCGCACCCGCGACTACCTCGGGCGTGAAGTGCTCCACCGCCGCCGCCAACTCCTCGAAGCCGGCGACATGGGCCTCCAGGTCGCCGGGACCGACCAGACCTTCGTCGAAGAGCACGTTGGCCAGGGCGAATAGGAACAGGGCATCGGCACCGGGACGGATGAAGACGTGCTCGTCCGAGGCGTCGGCAGTCCGGGTCCGTCGGGGATCCACCACGACCACCTTGCCGCCGCGCTGCCGGATCGCCTGGAGACGACCGGGCCAGTCGGGCGCGGTCGCCAGGCTCCCGTTCGACTCGTAAGGGTTGGCGCCGAGCATGAGCAGGTAGGAGGTGCGATCGATGTCGGGGACCGGGATCAGGTCGGGGTGGCCGAACATGAGACCGGACGAGACGTGTTTCGGCATCTGGTCGACCGTGGCGGCGCTGAAGATGCTCTTCGAGCCGAGCATCTTGAGGAAGACCCGCGGATAGAGGGTTCCCGACATCGAGTGCACGTTGGGATTCCCCAGGTAGACGCCCACGGAGCTGTTCCCGTGCTCGGCGATGATCGGCAAGAGGCGGGATTCGATCAGGGCGAATGCCTCGTCCCATGTCGCCGGCTCATGGATGCCGTCTCGCTTGATCAGAGGGGTGCGGACCCGGTCCGGGTCCTCGTCGATCTTGCCCAATGTCGAGCCCTTGGGGCAGATGAACCCGTGGCTGAACACGTCGTCACGGTCGCCGCGGATCCTGACGATCTTCTCTTCCTGATGGGTGAC
>JALDXP010000321.1:0-2672 GCA_032154885.1 Actinomycetota bacterium | reverse complement strand
CTATCCCGCAAGGCTATGCCAGCAGCTTCCAGAGACCCGTGATCCCGCCCCGCGCGGCCAGGTTCACACAGCTATCGCCGGCTGCGCCGGGGTCTTCGCCGTCGCGGACTTTCCTCGGCGCAAGAACAATTTGATCAGCTCCTCCACCACGAGAAGGCTCAGCGCGATCCCGGCACAGATCGCCCATTGGTTGAAGCCCAGCTCGACCGTCGAGAAGATGCGCTGGAGAAACCCGAGTGTGGTCACGAGGATGATGGCGAGAAGTGCGAGCCCATACCGCTTCAGCTGGGTGGACCCGGGCAGGGCGGCCCGGTCGAAGATGGTGGTCTCCGGATCCCGTGCCATGTAACCGGCGACCAGGTGGAACAACGACAGCGTGGTCAACAGCATCGTGGAGGCCACGGCGGCTCCGTACTCCGGCTCGGCGAGCAGATATACGGCGAGTGTGCCGACCGTCATGACAAATCCCTGCACGCAAAGCCGAACCCAATCTCGGGAGGAGAGGACCGGGGCACCCACCGGCCTTGGTGCACGTTCCATCAGACCTGGGGTGGGTAGGTCGAAGCCGAGGGCGATCGCGATGGGGATGTCGATCACCATGTTCAGCCACAGGATCTGGAGTGGGTTGAGCGGGATGCCCCCGGCGATGGCGAAGATGCCGGCGCCGATGAACACCGCGATATAGGCGACAAGGGTCGACATCTGGAAGCGGAGGTACTTGAGGAGGTTGTCGTAGAGGGCACGCCCGTACTCGACCGCTCCCACGATGGTGGCGAAGTTGTCGTCGGTGAGGATCATGACCGCTGCCTCCTTGGAGACCTCGGTGCCGGTGATCCCCATGGCCACCCCGATGTCGGCGGCTTTCAACGCCGGGGCGTCGTTGACCCCATCCCCGGTCATCGCCACGACATTTTCGGACTGTTGCAGCATCCGGACGAGACGCACCTTGTCTTCAGGGGCGACGCGGGCGATCACTCCGATCTCCGGCAGCTGTTCGATCAGCTCGTCGTCGCTCATCGCCGCGAACTGGGCACCCGTGATCGCCCTGCCCTCGATACCTAGCTCCCCGGCGATGGCGGCGGCAGTGGTGGCATGGTCGCCGGTGATCATCCGTACCCGGATCCCCGCGTCGTGACACTTGGCTATGGCCGCCTTGGCCTCAGCCCGGGGTGGATCGACGATGCCCACCATGGCGAGCAACGTCAAGTCGTGGACGAGATCGATCAGGTTCCCGTTCGGATCGAAGGAACCCGGGTCGAAGTCCCTCTCCGCCACGACCATCACACGCTCACCCGATGCCGCCATGCGGTCGTTGGCCTCGATGGCGAGATCCTTGTTCTCCTCGGTGACCGGGACCTTCTCCCCGTCGGATCCGAGATACGACCCGCCTCTGGCGATGAGCACGTCGGGAGCGCCCTTCACATAACAACGGATGACGGGAGCGCCGTCACGGCCCTTCATCTCATGGAAAGTGGCCATGAACTTGTAGTCCGAGTCGAAAGGGACCTCGGCGACCCTGGGATAGGTCGACCGTGTGCGTTCGATGTCCAGCCCACCCTTGGCGCCGAGCACGATCAGGGCGCCTTCGGTGGGGTCGCCGATGAGGCTCTCCCCGTCGAGGACCGCGTCGGCGCAGAGGACCATCGGAAGCAGACAATGGTCGAGATCGAAGCTGGCCCCGCCGACGTGTTTGATCTCGCCGACCGTCGAATAGCCCTCGCCGGAGACCTGAAAGAGATTCTGGCCGGGAATGACCATCTCCCGGGCAGTCATCTTGTTCAGGGTCAGGGTCCCCGTTTTGTCGGAGCAGATCGCCGACGTCGAGCCGAGGGTCTCCACCGCAGGTAGACGTTTCACGATGGCATGGCGCCGGGCGATCTCACGAGTGCCGATCGACAGCAGTGCGGTCACCACTGCGGGAAGCCCGGTCGGTATGGCCGCAACCGCCAGAGCCACCCCGGTGATGAAGAGAGTGTCGAACGTCTCGCCCTGGGCCAGCCCCAGCAGCACCACGATGACCAGGGCCACCGCAGCAATGGAGGCGATGATCTTCGAGAGGGCGTCCAGTTGCTTCTGCAGCGGAGTCTTCTCCGACTCTGTGGCGGCCAGCATCCCGGCGATGTGGCCGATCTCGGTCTGCATCCCGGTGGCCGTGATCACCATTTCGCCGCGGCCCCGGGTGACAGAAGTGTTCATGTAGGCCATGGATGTGCGATCCCCCAGGGGCACGTCCGCACCGGTCACCGGCGAGGTGTCTTTGCTGACCGGAAGGCTTTCCCCGGTCAGCGCGGCTTCCTCGATCTCCAGCGTCGCCGCCACGGTTATCCGGCCATCGGCAGGCACCAGGTTCCCCGCCTCTACCAGCACTACATCGCCCGGCACCAATTCGGCCGCGTCGATCTCGAGCACCTGGCCGTCGCGGCGGACCCGGGCGATGGTCTTCATCATCGAGGCGAGGGCAGCAACGCTCTCCTCGGCCTTTGCCTCCTGTCGGAGCCCGATCACCGCGTTGAAGACCGTGAGCCCGGCTAGAAGGACCGTCGTGGGAGTGTCACCGGTCACCAACTGGTTGACCACTGCCGCCACCAGCAGCACGATCTGCATGAAGTCCTCGTATTGGCGGAGAAAGGCCCGGAGCCCCGACTCCTTCTCCCCCTCGGCCAGCCGGTTCT
>JALDXP010000320.1:0-2767 GCA_032154885.1 Actinomycetota bacterium | reverse complement strand
CCCCAACTCTCCGAAGATGCGTTCACGCTCTTCGTTGAACTTGTCGGTCGTGATCTGGTCGGCTTCGAGACGGGCGCTGAGCTCGGCGAACTCCTCCATCAGAGCATTCTCATCGGCCTTGCTGACGTTCTCGTCGGCTCCTGTAGAAGCCTGACGTTTCTCTCTCTTCTCGGCCTGCTTATCTTGACGGGACTTCTCTCGAGCCCGTTTTCGAATGCTCTCTTGGCTGCGTTTGGCCACTAGCGGCGCCGCCGGTCAGCGAGACCGGGGCTTGGCGACGTTGACTGTGAGCTGGCGGCCGCCGATCTCTTTGCCGTTGAGACCGGAGATGGCGCTATTCGCTTGATCGCTGGTCTTCATCTCGACGAAGCCGAACCCACGTGACTGTCCGGTTTCGCGATCGGTGATCACCTGAGCGCTGGTCACTTCTCCGAACTCGGCGAACAGACCTTCGAGCTGACTCGTCGAGGTCTGGAACGAGAGATTCCCCACATAGAGGTTGGTAGACATTGCATGCTCCTTTGAGCGTTATCCGTCGTGTCGATCACCGAGCACCAGAGGCTTGTCCGGAGACATTGCCGCTGGCTGCTACATCCGACGGGCCGAAGAAGCGTTGCAGGGCGCGTACGCAAAGCGATGCGTACCAGGATCAGCCTAATGGCGGCCGTCCCCAATGGCTGGTCGAACTACCTCGCCGGTCGCACCGTCAGTTGGCGCCCACCCAGTGACGCTCCGTGGAGCGCCTCAATAGCGGCGCCTGGTTTGTGCTCGCGAATGTCAACGAAGCCGAAGCCTTTGGAGCGTCCGGTTTCCCGCTGTTTGCTTATCGTGGCTCGCTCCACAATTCCAAAATCTGAGAAGAGAGCACCCAGTTCGTCACTGGTGGTCTTCCAGGGGAGATTGCCCACGAAGACGCTCCGCTGAGTAGCGGAACCGCGGTTGGAGTCGGAGAGACGATGGCCCTCGGAGCTGACTGACTCGGAGCGTGGTGACTCGATAGGGGTTCTCAAGCCGAGCTTTCTCAGCAGAGTCTTGGCCTCACTGTCTTGGCCCTCCGTCACAAGCGTCACGACGGTCCCGGTGGCACCGGCTCGTGCAGTCCGTCCGGAACGGTGGAGGTAGTCCTTGTGGTCGCCCGCGAGGTCGTAGTGGATCACGGTGTCTACGGCTTCGACATGTATGCCGCGAGCCGCAACATCGGTCGCAACGAGTGCACGGGCGTCGCCATTCGAGAAGGCCTTGAGAGCCCGTGTGCGCTGACTCTGTGTTCGGCCACCGTGCATCGACACCGAGGAGACTCCTTCACTCTTCAGCTGCTTGACCAGTCGGTCGGCCCCGTGTCTCGTCCGGGTGAAGACGATGGTGCGCTCCGACTGACTTATGAGCCGTGCGGTGCGGCCAGGCCGGTCGGCCCGGGCCACTCGCCAGAAGTGATGAGATGCGTCGATCTTTCCATCGCCCACGGAGTCTGCCTCTATCGCCACCGGGTGGTTCTGGTACTGGCGACCGAGTACGGCCACGTCGCCATCGAGCGTCGCCGAGAAGAGAAGAGTCTGACGTTTGGGGCTGGTCATGTCGACGATTCTGCGCACCGCCGGGAGGAATCCCATGTCCGCCATGCGGTCCGCCTCATCGATCACCACGATGTCGACACTGCCCAGTTCGACGTCGCCGCGTTCGAGCAGGTCTTCGAGCCGGCCCGGGGTTGCCACCAGCACGTCGACGCCCTTGCGCAACTCGTTCAACTGTGGGCCGTATCCGACACCTCCGTAGACGGCGGCGATCCGCCGATCGACTTTGACGGCAAGGGGCGCGAGAACTCTCCGGATCTGCTCCGCAAGTTCCCGGGTGGGGACGAGGACGAGACCTCGCGGCTGTTTGCGCATGGCCTTGTCGACACGGGCGAGCAATGGGAGGCCGAAAGCGAGGGTCTTCCCGGAGCCGGTTGGAGCGCTTCCCTGGATGTCCTTGCCGGCCAATGCCGGCGGGATGGCTGAGCTCTGGATGGGGAACGGTCTGGTCAGATCGCGGGCCGCGAGGGCTGCGATGAGCTGCTCGGGCAGCGCGAAGTCCTGAAACGTGGTGGACATGATCTCTCTTCTCCTTCGAAGAAGGCTGGCCGAACAATCTGCAGTGGTGCCCACGATCAGGCATTTGAAGATTCGGCCGAAAGAGGTAGTCCAACCGGGCTGGGAACGTGCCGTTGATCATCGGGGAAGCGAAAGGTCGCTGACCTCCACCCGATGCGGCCGTCGCCAAAGCTAACACCTTGCGACAGCTACCGGTCATCCTCAACGGCTAGCGTGAAGGTCAACAGTTCGTGGGTCTGCCTTCCCACGACGCACGTTCCGCTGCGGTTCCGTCCGGCGGGACAACTGCGTGCCCAGCGCCCGACGGCTGATGTCGACTGGCAGCGGAGCGTCAACCCCGGCGGTCCACCCGAAGGGAGACCTGATGTCCCCGGTCACCGCCAAGACCCGAGCCGCCGCATGAGCCGACGGAGCTCCGACCATGTGCCAGCGGCACGGCGCCGATGCGCCGTATGCGGCCACCCCAACCAAGAACACCGCGGAGCACTCGGTTGCACCGTCCCCAAATGTGAGTGCGAGGAGTTCGCCGACTTGGACTTGCATCCTTCAGCACAGAAGTCTCCCCGGTAGACACACCCACTGGCGGAAAATGCCTAACGGCCCAGTGGAACAGCGTCGCGAGTTGTGCCTCCGCCGGGTCGCCGTTTCCTCAATTCTCAAGATGGACGGTGTAACGG
>JALDXP010000319.1:0-2772 GCA_032154885.1 Actinomycetota bacterium | reverse complement strand
TCGGGCGCGGTCCCCCGCAGATAGTCGACCACGGTCTCGTACGCCTTCGCGTCATCGATGAGCAGCTTGCGAAAGTCCGCCGTGAAGTGCTCACGGATCACCTTGATGAGGAGATCAGGCTCCTGATGAACGAGACGGGGTGCGCCGCCGTCCTTCGATTCTTCACCGATCTGGTCCCAGACCTTGCGCAAACGAGAGATGTCGGCAGCCAGCTCCTCGGCGCTGGCATGAAGGGCGGCGGTCCTAACGATGACGCCGTATCCCTCGGGACGAACCTTGTTGATCACTTCCCGAAGTCGGGTCCGGTCATCGTCAGGCAGCCGGCGGCTGATCCCGATACTGTCCGAATCCGGCACGAGGACGAGGTAACGCCCGGGGAGCGAGGGCACGCCCGTAAGTCGGGCGCCCTTTGCACCCATCGCATCTTTCGTTACTTGAACGAGGACGTCATCGCCCTCTTTGAGGACGTTCTCGATCCTGCGGTTGGGCCGGCCGTTGCCCTTCCCATCGGAAGCTACGTCCGATGCATAGAGAACCCCATTCTTGGAGGCGCCGAAGTCCAGGAATGCCGCCTCCATGCCGGGGAGGACATTGCGAACCTTGGCCAGGTAGATGTTCCCTGCCACCGAGCCGGCGTCTTCACGAGCGACGTAATGCTCGACGAGGACGGGGCCTTCGAGGATCACCATCTGTGTCTGGCCCCGATGCACCCGGACGAGCATTTGCTTGCGCCCGGACTCGACCGGGAGAATCACCTCGTCGTCGACCGGCCTCCGTGTGCGGGTCCGAGAGGTGGAGACTCCGTTCCTGGAGTGGTTGCCGCCACCCTTGCCTGACGGCTGGTGACGCCGATCCTTCTTGGGTTTCGTGGCCGGGGCTGGTCTGCCCTCGACCCTGGTGACCTCTACCTTTTTTCCCTTGACGCGGACGGTCTTACGTTCCTCGACGGTCCCTTCCGTCGATGACTTCCGAACGATCTGTGGGCTCTTCTTGCGAAATAGAGCCATGTGTTGTCACTCCTCTGAGAGTCGATGCTTGCGTCGACCCGAAAGCCCATTTCCTGGCTGAGGCTGTCGGGCCCGAATAGATGCGCCAGATCGCGCTGCGGCGTCCGCCCTGCATAGAGGCGGTCGCCAAGGACTGACATGCCGGCTCGCCGGTATGCAAGGGTGCTCATCAACGAAACACTCCGAAGAGGGGAAGATGTCGCGTCTGGCGGACCGGCACAGGTTACCAGAAAGGAAACGCTGAAACTATCCAGCGCCCAGATCGAGCTCGGGCTGCTCGACCTCGGTCGGGTCGTAGCACACGCGGCATCGGGCCTCGTAAGCGCCTTGCGCCCCGAGAACGACGAGCTCCTCCGATCGAACGATCCGCTGGGTGTACATGCCCGGCCCACCGCACTTGTGACACACGGCAAGCATCTTGGTCACGTACTCGGCGCGGTCGCACAGCGTCGGGATGGGCTCGAAGGGACGTCTCAGATAGTCGGTGTCCAGACCTGCGACGATCACCTGCTTCTCGGCAGCGGCGAGCTGTTCGACTACGTCCACCAGCCCATCGTCGAAGAACTGCCCCTCGTCGATCCCGATGACCTGTGTGCTGTCGTCGACACGATGCAGCAGCTCAGACGATGTCTCCACCGGTATCGCCTCGACCTTGAGGCGGGAATGGGAGACGACCTCCGAGTTGGCGTACCTGACATCGAGCTGTGGCTTGAATGTCTGAATCGGGACCCGGGCGATCTGGTACCGGGTCACGCGACGGATGAGCTCTTCGCTTTTGCCGGAGAACATGGGGCCACAGATGACCTCCACCCACCCTCGTTCACCACGTCGGTCCATCGGGCGGCAGGGTAGATGCGTGCCAGATGATGCGCCGACTGCAAATCGCGCGTTGGAGCAGCGTTCGTGTGGTGGACTGGACCATGACACCCGCTCGGCTCCACGATGATCAGATCGAAATCGACCTCGACCTGGTTCGCCGCCTCGTAGACGCCCAATTTCCGCAGTGGAGTGGTGCCCCGCTGACACCAGTCGAATCATCGGGCACCGTCAACGCCCTCTATCGACTTGGCGGCGAATTGGTAGTCCGATTGCCCCTGGCTAGGTGGGGTGCCGAGGCAGTAGAACGTGAACAGGAGTGGCTGCCAAGACTCTCCCCGTTGCTGCCGGTCGAGATCCCCAGATTGTTCGGGCGGGGACAACCAGATTTGGGATACCCGTGCCCCTGGTCGGTGTTTGGGTGGATCGAAGGCAGCCACCCCCAGTCTGATCGGCTTTCGAGCTCTGACCAGCTCTCCGATGACCTCGGCTCCCTGATCCGCGCCCTCCACGAGATCGACCTTCCCAACGCACCGGAGGCCTATCGCGGCCCGGTGTCTGAGGTCGACCGGACCGTTCGCCGCTGCATCGCCGAGGTGGCCGACGAGTTCGACCCAGGACAGCTGACAAAAGCGTGGGAGATCTCGGTCCGTGCCCCAGAATGGGATGGACCGCCACTGTGGGCTCACAGCGACCTTCTCGCGAGCAACCTCCTGATTCGTGACGGCCGGTTGGCAGCTGTGATCGACTTCGGGACGGCCGGTGTCGGGGATCCTGCCTGCGATCTGATGGTTGCCTGGAACGTATTGCCACCACCCGCTCGCCATTCATTCCGCGAGGCCGTGGGCTTGGATGACGCAACATGGCTTCGGGGTCGGGGCTGGGCCCTGGCACAAGCCGTGATCGCCCTGCCCTACTACCGCGAGAGCAACCCGGGCATGACCCGGGC
>JALDXP010000318.1:0-2774 GCA_032154885.1 Actinomycetota bacterium | reverse complement strand
CGCCCCAAGCGGCGTCGGGGCATGGAGATGAGACGGGGCCGTCCCAAGCCCTGCGCATTTTGCAAACAGCAGGTCGATTTCATCGACTGGAAGGACGTCTCCGTGTTGCGCAAATACATGTCCGACCGGGGCAAGATCCGGGGCCGCCGGGTGAACGGGAACTGCCCGACCCATCAGCGAGAAGTGGCGAACGCCATCAAGAACGCTCGAGAGATGGCCCTGCTCCCTTATCTGAGCACGAGATGAGGCTCATCCTCACTGCCGACGTCCAGGAGCTGGGCAAGAGGGGTGACGTCGTGGACGTCGCCGAGGGTTACGCCCGCAACTACCTGTTGCCGCGGAAGAAGGCGGTCAAGGCCCACGAGGCAGCCCTCGCCCAGGCCGAGGCCGTCCGGGAAGCCCGCATCGAGGCCGAGCGGAAGGCCAAGGAAGATGCGGAGCGGCTTGCCACCCAGTTGGTCGGCAGCCGGGTCGTGATCGCGGCCCAGGCGGGCGACGAGGGCCAGCTCTACGGCTCCATCTCCGCCGCCGATGTGGTCGAAGGTGTCCGTCGCTTCACCGGTATCGAGTTGGAGCGGGACTCGTTGGAGATCCCGAAGCCGATCAAGGCGATAGGTCTCCACGAGATCAACATCAAACTCCATGAAGACGTCGAGTTTCCCCTCACCTTGGACGTGATCCCCGCCAGCTGATCAACCGATTACTGGCGAGTTTCGCGGTTTTCCTGCCAGTCCCTTCCACCGCGAAAACAAAAGAGGCCACCGCGAAATTCGATGAGGCCTCTGGCTTGTGACGCCGGCCGGGGCGACCCTATCTTCGGCCACCTTCCCCGCTGGCAGTTTCGGCTTCCCCGCCAACCGGCGGGGTCTTGCGTGTCAGGGCCCCACAGGTCCGCGAAATCTGTCACTCGCGTGTTGTTTGATGAGGACATAGATGAGCGGCATCACCGATCAGGGGCAATTGAGACCGGGTTTCCGGAGCCCACCCCATTCCAGGGAGGCTGAGGAGTCGGTCATCGGGGCTGTGCTCCTGTCCGAAGAGGCGGTCAACGAGGTGATGGACCGCCTCCACCCGCCCGATTTCTATGTCCCCGCCCACCAGGCGATCTTCGAGGCCATGCGGGAGCTGTTCGACACGAGTCAGGCCATCGACGCCGTGACCGTGTCCGAGGCACTACGGCGACGGGGGGAACTGGACAAGGTCGGCGGCGTCGCCTACCTCACCCGTCTCGTCGACATCGTCCCCTCGACCTCCAACATCCTCTACTACTCGGGGATCGTCGAAGAGCACGCCAAGCGTCGCGAGCTGATCCGGGCGGGTGCCTCCGTGACCGATGTCGCCTTTGACATCGACGAGGAGATCGCCCGAGTGATGGACCGGGCCGAGCAGGCGGTCCTCTCGGTGGCCGAGCGTCGGAGCGCACAGACCCTCCTCGAGGTGGGCCCCCTCTTCAGTGATGTGTTGGAGCACATCGAGTTGCTCGAGCAGCGGGGCTCGGAGCTGACCGGCCTCGCCACCGGCTACGTCGATCTCGACAAGAAACTGGCTGGTCTACAGGCGTCCAACCTGGTGGTCATCGCGGCCAGACCCGCCATGGGAAAATCGAGCCTTGCGCTGGGAATCGCGGTCAACGCCGCGGTCCAGAGCGAGCCCGTGGCCATCTTCTCGTTGGAGATGTCGAAGGAGGAGATCGTCCAGCGCATCCTCTCCTCGGTGGGCCGGGTCGACTCGATGAAGCTCCGCTCCGGTCAGCTGGGACCGCTGTGGCAGAGAGTCGTCGACGCTGCTGGGAAGATGTATCAAGCACCGATCTACATCGATGACTCCCCAGTCGTGACGGTCACCGACATCCGGGCGAAGTGCCGGAGGCTGAAGCGGAAGAAGGGACTTTCCCTGGTCGTCATCGATTACCTGCAGCTGATGGAGGCGTCGAGCCGAGAGAATCGTCAACAGGAGATCTCGGAGATCACCCGAAACCTCAAGAACCTGGCCCGAGAGCTGGAAGTCCCGGTGATCGCCGTCTCCCAGCTCAACCGATCATTGGAGGCCAGGGAGGACAAGCGCCCACGTCTCTCCGATCTACGCGAAAGCGGGTCCATCGAACAGGACGCCGACGTTGTGATGTTCATCTACCGCCACGAGTACTACCACCCCGAGGATCAGGAGCGGAAGGGCATCGCCGAGGTCATCGTGGCCAAGCATCGCGCCGGGTCCACCGGCCCCGTGGAGGTGACGTTCCAGCCCGAGTTCACCCGGTTCGCAAACTTGGGCCGGGACGTCACCTAACGATTGGCCTCGCGGGCCCGACCGGCCTCCAGCGCACGTTCGATGGTCTCGAAAGCCTCGGTCGCCGGGCGCCATCCCAGGGTTGCGGTCTTCTTGTCCTCGAGTTCCTTGTAGACGGTGAAGAAATGCTCCAACTCACGCAAGAGGTGCTCCGGTACGTCGTCGAGATCGGCGGCGTCCCGCCACAACGGGTCGCCGTCGGGCACGGCCAGGACCTTGTGGTCGGCGTGACCTTGGTCCTCCATCAAGAACAGCCCGATGGGGCGCACCCTGATGCGACACCCTGGGAAAGTGGGCTCCGAGACCAGAGCGAGGATGTCGAGCGGGTCGCCGTCGTCGGCGTACGTCTCGGGTATGAACCCGTAATCAGCTGGGTACCTCGTCGCGGTGAACAGCATCCGATCGAGGAAGATCTCCCCGCTCTCATGATCGGTTTCGTACTTGTTCCTGCTCCCCTTGGGGATCTCGACGATCATCGTGACCAGCAC
>JALDXP010000317.1:0-2780 GCA_032154885.1 Actinomycetota bacterium | reverse complement strand
GGAGCATCCTCGTCGAGCCCTCGATGTCGGAGAAGAGAAAGCTGACCGTCCCGAGAGGAAGGTCTCCTGAATTCATGGCAAACACCAAATTAACAACGGCGCGACCGTTGCCCGCCGCCCCTTTTGGCCTGGTTCAGGTTTGTATCAAGATGCCTGGCGCGCCTGTCGAAGCAGGGCCGCTCGCAAGGCGTCAGGATCGAGGTCGACGCCATGGAGCATCCCCGTGGCGCGATCGGGCCCTTCTACCGCAACCAGGGCGAGGGCGATGTGCTCGACACCGATATGCCGATGCCCCAGATCCAGCGCCTCACGCAAAGCGCCCTTGAGGATGTCCTTGGCCCGGCTCGTGAACGGGATATGCCCGCTTCTCTTCCGTCGGGCCGGCCCTGACACGTCGACAAGCCCCGGGTCTAGACCGACCGATGCCAGCGCCTCCCGATCCATCCGATCGAGTTCGGCCCGGAGGGATTCGGCGTCGGGCATCACGCCCCCGAGAGATCGTGACCGGGCCACGCCGATGAGGAGATGCTCGGTGCCGATACGTGTGTCGCCGCGGCTCTCCGCCTCTTCGACGGCGTGTGTCACTACGAGCCTGGCGTTCCTGGTGAATCGCTCGAACACCCCTACCTCCCATGCTTCTTGTGTACCGCCTGCCGTGACACGCCCAGTGCATCGCCGATCTGCTGCCAGGTCCAGCCATGAGCCCGGGCGGCCTCCACGTGAATCGCCTCCAAACTCTCCGTCGTCCGCCGGAGGACGACCACTGCCTGCAGGCCCTGAGCAGGGTCGGCGCCGTCCGCGCCGGCCACTTTCGGGAGTGTCATGCCTGTCACCCTAGGTTGACAGTCGCCGGTTTGTCAACCCAAGTTGACTCCGTGCGCGGGGCAGAGAAGGGTCAGGGCACCCTGAGGGCTGCGAGACGGAACAGGGCACGCGCGCCTTCTCCCAGCGACTCGAACCGGGGGTCTCTGGTCTGCCCTCTCAGCCATCGGATGTAGATCTGCTGGAGGACGACCCCGAGCTTCCAGGTCCCAAAGACGACGTACCAGCCGGCTTGGCCAAGGTCTCTACCGGAGCGCTCTCCGTAACGGTCTAGCGCTGCACTCCTGTCGAGCCAACCTGGGGAGGTGGTGGGCATCGGCGCGAGGGTCGACTTCTCCTCCCCCTCGTCGTACCAGGACGCCATCAGAGTCCCGACGTCGGCGAGAGGGTCTCCCCTCGTCGCCATGTCCCAGTCGTATACGGCCACGCAGAGGCCGGGATCAGCCGGCGAAACCGCCATGTTGTCCAACCGCCAGTCGTTGTGAATGAGTGTCGGGGGCCCCGACTCCGGCACGCCGGCTCGAAGCCATGATCCGACTTCGTCGGCAATCGGGTCGTCGTCGTCCTTGGCCTGTTGCCAGCGTCTCCACCACCCCTCGACCTGCCGCTCCAGGAAGCCGTCCGGATGCCCGAGGTCTTCCAACCCGCATTCGGCGGCGTCAACCGAGTGGAGCTCCACCAGGGTGTCAATCACGACAGTCGACAGCTTGCGGTTGGCCCCGTCGTCACGGCCCCCACCGAAGACATCGGGGACGACGTCCCGGATGACGACACCGGGCTTGGGCTCCATGAGGAAGAAGGGGGCGCCGATCACGTCGCTGTCTTGACACAGGGCAAGGGCCCTTGGCGCCTTGTCGAAGCCCTTCCAGAGACGGGAGAGGACGGTGTACTCGCGTCTCATGTCGTGAGAGCTCTCGGCGACGGGGCCGAGGGGGGGCCTCCGTAGCACAAGCTGCTCACCGCCCGGGAAGTCGAGAAGATAGGTGAGGTTTGCCTTGCCACCGGCGAACTGCCGGACCCTGGGGGACCCACCGGGCAGGGTCTCGCTGCCGGCCATCCAGCCAATGAGACGGTCGACATCGAACTGCTCGTCCGGACGGACTTCTATGACCTCTTCCACCGGCGGAAGGGTATCGGTCTACCCTCCTCGCTTCACCCGAGGATGCCAGAGACCACACCGTTCGAGATCTGCGATCGCTTGACGGAGGCGTATGCCGATTTGTCCCCGATCGCCGCCACCGAGGCCGGTATTCCCGGTCGCGATCATCTCTGGGACGACTTCTCGCCCGAAGGCCAGGCGGCGAAGGAGGCGCTCAGGGAAACGGCGGTGGCCGAGCTCACCGCACACCTCGACCACCCCGACCCGGTGCAGGCGAGGGCGGCCCGGGTGGCAAGCGGGTATCTGGAATCGGAGCGCCGTCTCTACGCCAGCGGACATTGGAAACGGGACCTAAATCACATCTTCGGCCCGTTTCAGACGGCTCGTGACACCTTCGACATCGTGTCGAAGGTCGGGCCCGAGGCATGGGAGAACGCGACCATGCGCCTCTCGACCTGGGGCGACATGCTGGACGGATATCGGTCCAGCCTCCAGGTCGGGCTCGACGATGGGGATGCCGTGGCCCGACGACAGGTGCTGAGCGTCATCGAACAGGTGCGCTCGGTGGCCGGCCCCGACTCGCGGTTCTCCGCGCTTCCTGCGCTCGCCGCAGCCGGCGAAGGCGACGAGGACCAGGTGGCGGCTGGCGTCGCCCGGGCCAGGTCGGCATCAGCCGGGTTCGCAGACTGGCTGGAGACCGAATATCTGCCCCGCGCCAGCTCATCCGATGCGGCCGGTCTCGACCGATACGCGGAGGAATCCGAGCGCTTCCTCGGGTTGCACCTCGATCCGGACGAGACCTACGACTGGGGATGGTCGGAGGTGCATCGGTTGCTCGGCGAGATGAAGGACACGGCAG
>JALDXP010000316.1:0-2800 GCA_032154885.1 Actinomycetota bacterium | reverse complement strand
GGCGGGTTCTCGGGCATCGGGTCCAACAACTGGGTGGTCGGTGGCTCCCATACCGAATCGGGCCTCCCGGTCCTGGCCAATGACCCCCATCTGGCCATCCAGATGCCCTCGATCTGGTATCAGAACGGGCTGCATTGCTCTGAGACAACAGACGATTGCCCGTACCAACTGATGGGGTTCTCGTTTCCTGGCACTCCCGGCGTGGTGATCGGGCACAACGAGCAGATCGCCTGGGGCGTCACCAACCAGTCGGTGGACACCCAGGATCTCTTCATCGAGAAGGTCAACCCCGACAATCCCGCTCAATACGAGTACCAGGGCGAGTGGGTCGACATGGAGGTCCGGTCGGAGACGATCCTCGTGGCCGGCGGGGACGACATCGAGTACGACGTGATGGTCACGAGGCACGGTCCGGTCATCTCCGACACCTATTTCGACGAACCGCCATTCGCAGGATCCGAACTCGACCTGCCCGACGATTACGTCGTGTCGCTGGCCTGGCGGACTCTCCAGCCATCGACTCTGGTCGAGGCGATCATCGGCCTGAACCGGGCCACCGGTTACGAAGAGTTTCGGACGGCCTTGTCGAAATGGGATATAGCCGCGCAGAACGTCGTGTATGCCGACACGGAGGGAAACATCGCCTACCAGGCCACCGGCGAGGCGCCGATCCGGGCCGACGGAGATGGAGCCTGGCCGGTCGAGGGATGGACTGGGGAGAACGAGTGGACCGGTGTCGTCCCCTTCGACGACCTGCCGCGCCTCTTCAACCCGCCGCGGGATTACATCGCAACCGCCAACAACCCGGTACTCCCGCCCGGGAGTACGCCGTTCCTGTCGATCGATTCGGACTACGGATATCGGGCAGCTCGAATCGAGGAGATGATCGAGGGCACATCATCCGCGTTTTCGGTCGACTCGGCACAGGAGATCCAGATCGACGGCCAGGACGGCGGGGCGCCCAACCTCATCCCGCATCTCCTCGCCATCGAGTCGGGGGACAGCGCGGTGACAACCATGCAGGGAGTGATGGAACCGTGGTCCACCGGCCCGAACGCCTTTCAGGCCGGGCCTGACTCACCCGGATGCGCCGCCTATCAGGCGGTCTGGGCCCATCTCCTTCGGCTCACCTTCCACGACGAGATCCCTGAGGACTATTGGCCCGAGGGCGGGAGCCGTTGGTTCGAGGTGGTTCGCGGCTTGCTCGAGAACCCCGAAGACCCTTTCTGGGATGACACCCGGACCGACGCGGTGGAGGACCGTGATGTCATTCTGGAGCAAGCGATGATCGATGCCCACGAAGAACTGGTCGGGCTCCTCGGCGAGGATGTGAGCACGTGGAGATGGGCGGACCTCCACATAGCGTCGTTCGAAAACCTCACCTTCGGCCAGTCCGGCATCGCGCCGATCGAGTGGCTGTTCAATCGGACCGCTCCCGATCGCGTCGGGGGCAGCGCCGATCTCGTCAATGCGGTTGGGTTCTATCCGCCGGCCGGGTATGTGGTCGACTGGATCCCATCGATGAGGATGGTGGTCGATCTGTCTGATCTGGCCGCGTCGACCTCGGTCAACACCACAGGGCAGTCTGGCCATGCCTTCCACACCCACTACGACGACATGCTCGAGTCGTGGACCGACGGCGCCCACCACCCGATGCGCTGGACCCGGGAGCAGGTTGAGGATGGAGCAGAGGGAACCCTGATGCTGGCACCAGGCGGCTGAGCCCTTCTCTGTCGCCGTAGCGTCATATATGACGCCATGTACCTCAGGTAAGCCTCTACCACCCCCGGGAGGCGCCGGTCCCGGGCAGGCGGGCGGTTTGGCGGTACGGGAAGACTTCGATCAGCTCGCCGGATCGAATCCGATTCTGAATGGCGCGCCAGGGCTCGACGCCGAACAAGTCGGCATGATGGTCGAAGAAGACCTGGCGCAGATCGGGGGCAAGCCCCAGAAAGCTCTGATGCTCTTCCGGGAACACATCACTGTCGCCAACCGGAAACCATGGCTCCGACCCCAGTTCTTCGAACTCGTCGCGGGCTGCGGGCAACTCCCTGAAGTTGATGTCGACCAGGGCGCTCAGTTCGTCGTAGTCGTAGAACACGACGCGGCCGTGGCGGGTCACGCCGAAGTTCTTGGGGAGCAGGTCGCCAGGAAAGATGTTGGTCGAGGCCATGTCTTTGATCGACTGTCCGAAGTCGACGACTGCGTCGGCGGCGGCCGGGCGCGCCGCCTCCCGGACATAGACGTCGAGCGGTACCACTCGTCGCTCGACGTAGACGTGGCTGATGATCACCGAGTCGCCCTCGAGCCGCACGGTCTGCGCAGCTTCCGATAGCAATTCGTCGAGGACCGCCGGCGAGAATCGCGAGCGGTGGAACTCGAGGTGCTGGAAGTCCTGGACGTCCATCAGCCTCCCCGCCCGGTCGTGTTGGAAGACCAGCCGATACTTGCCCATAACCCCCCGCCTGGTCGTCCGTTTCGGCGCGGGAAATGTGTCACGGATCACCTTGAAGACGTCATCGTGGCCCGGCATGCCGAACACGATCATCACGAGGCCCCTCGTCCCCGGCACCGGCTCGAACTGCTCCTCGGTCGATCGCAGATGCCGGAGCAGGTCGCGGTAGAGCTCGGTCTTGCCGTGCTTGTTCTGCCCGATGGCGATATAGATCTCGGCTATGCGCTTTCGGGGCATGAGCCGGCGAAGGAATCGGGCCAGGTCGTAGGGACGCGCGACGTCGACGTGGAAGTACGACCTGGTGAAGCTGAACACGATCGACGCCTCGTCCTCGGTGAGGAGGAC
>JALDXP010000315.1:0-2814 GCA_032154885.1 Actinomycetota bacterium | reverse complement strand
CGCTTCGGCCGATTCATATACAGAGGCCCTGGACCCTGCGATCCCGGAGTCACACGACATCGTCTTCTTCGATCAACGTGGCGTAGCGATGTCAGGCGGTCTCAGCTGCCCTTTGGCGGCGGCCGCCTACTACCGCGTCGACGGGACCAGCGCTCTCGGGTTCGATCAGGAGGCTCTCTCCGCCGCGGCGAGCACCTTCGCCGGGGACTGTGTCGCCGAGATGGGTGATCCCGAGATGCTCCCCTACCTGGGCACGGATCAGGTGGCGGCGGACCTCGAGATGTTCCGTGAGACCCTTGGTTATGACCAGATCGTGCTCTATGGCGAGAGCTACGGGACACAGGTGTCACAGACCTATGCCGCAACGTATGGCGAGAGCGTCTCCCGGCTCATCCTCGATGGAACCGTTGACCTCACCCTCGAGGGTCTCGACTTCTTCGAGGAGCAGGCATTCGCCTTCGGGCAAACGCTCCAGACGACCCTCGACTACTGCGCGGGCGACGAGGCCTGCTCCGCAGATATGGGTGCGACTCCTGATCAGGCCTACGACGGTCTGATCTCCCAGCTCGTCGAGGAGCCTCTCACCGCTCAGTTTCCGCTCCCCGACGGCGGATTCGCCGAACGCAGCTTCGGCCAGGGCGATCTCGAGTCGGTGGCAAGCGGCCAGGTGTACGCGGAGGACGATCGGATGATGCTCCTGCGGGCCCTTGCTGCCTACAGCGGGCGTGGCGACCTCGTCCCATTACTCCGACTCCTGTACCTCAACCTGGGGCTCGACCCGGTCACCCAAGTAGCGATCGAGGATCCGACCTACTCGGACGCCATCTACTACGGGGTCGAATGCCTCGATTACTCCTATCCCGGCTCCACACCGGAGGAGACAGCCCAGGCATTCTTCGATGCCGGTGCGGAAATGGACCCTGCCCGCCTCGGCATCATCTTCTTCGGGGATCTGCCCTGTGCCTACTGGCCCAACGCCAGCAAGGGCGGGGCCCGGCCGGACCCACTGACCGCCACCGGAATCCCGACCATCGTGATCAGTTCGACCGCCGACCCGGCCACGCCCTACCAGCAGGGCGTGGACGTGAGCGGAAGGCTCGAAGATGGGCACCTGATCACCCAGCAGGGCGGGCCACATGTCGTGTTCGGTCGTGGAAACGAGTGCCCCGACGACGCTGTCAGCCAGTTCATCCTCGAGGGCACTCCCCCGGACATCGACGAATGCGAGGGAGACGTGGTCGGCTACTACATCCCGCTGCTACCGGTCAGCATTGCCGAGTTCGACAGCGCCGAGACGATGTTCGACTCCATCGAGTTCGACCTCTTCTACCTGCCGGAGTACTACTGGTGGGACACCGTCACCGAGACTCCAGTCGGCTGTAACCAGGGTGGCGTCGTCACCTTCATTGGCGGAGACGGCAAGGACACCTATGAGTTTGACGAGTGTGTCTTCATGGAGGGTGTGTCCCTCACCGGTACCGGCTCATATCACTGGGACGAGGATGTGTTCACCCTCGACGTCCAGGTGAATTCGCCGGACTGCCGTTACGGCTACGAGCGGGACGGCGAAGAGTACGAGGTCGAAGACAACTGCCCGTCCGACGTCTTCACCGGCTAGCGGGCTCCTGGCGGGTTCCGGAACTCGACCACCAGGTCACCCTCGGCCACGTCGATGACGATGGCGGCGCCGTCCTCGACCTCACCACCGATAAGTGCCCGGCCGATCCGGGTCTCGAGCTCGTGTGAGATGAAGCGACGAAGAGGGCGTGCGCCGTAGACGGGGTCGAATCCCTGCTCAGCGATGTGCTCCATCGCAGCTTCGCTGACCTCGAGGGTCACGTTCCTCTCCGCGAGACGGTGTCTGACATCGCCCAACATCAGGTCGACCACCAGCTCGATCTCGGCGAGGGTCAGCGGCTTGAACAGCACGATGTCGTCCACACGATTCAGGAACTCGGGACGAAAGTGCCGGCGCAGCTCGCCGGTCACCATCTCCCGCGCCTCCGGCTTGATCTCCCCGGATGGGGTGATGCCCTCGAGGAGGTACAGGGAGCCGATGTTCGAGGTCATGATCACGACCGTGTTGCGGAAGTCGACCGTCCTTCCCTGCGAGTCGGTGAGCCGACCGTCATCGAGCACCTGGAGAAGGGTGTTGAAGACGTCGGCGTGGGCCTTCTCGATCTCGTCGAACAGCACCACGGAGTAAGGCTTGCGCCGCACCGCCTCGGTCAGCTGACCCCCCTCCTCGTAGCCGATGTAGCCCGGCGGGGCCCCGATCAGACGGCTGACCGTGTGCCGCTCCTGGTACTCGCTCATGTCGATGCGGACCATGTTCTCCTCGCTGTCGAACAGCGATTCGGCGAGGGCCTTCGCCAGCTCGGTCTTGCCGACTCCGGTCGGGCCGAGGAAGACGAAGGAGCCGATGGGGCGGCGTGGGTCCTTGATGCCCGAGCGGGCCCGGATGATGGCGTCGGCAACCAGTTGGACCGCTTCGTCCTGGCCCACCACACGCTGATGGAGGACCTCGTCGAGTCGGAGCAGCTTCTCCCGCTCACCTTCCTGTAGACGTGTCACCGGGATGCCGGTCCAGCGTGAGACGATGCCGGCGATCTCGTCTTCGGTGACCTCCTCCCTGAGCAGGCGGTTGCCGCCCTGTTCGCCGGCCAGCCCCTCCTCCTTCTCCTTCAGCTGACGCTCCAGCTCGGGAAGCTCTCCGTGACGAAGCTGGGCGGCGCGGTCCAGGTCGTAGCTGCGCTCCGCCTCCTCCGTCTCCCGATGCACCCGCTCGATGTCGGCGCGCAACTCCTGGATCTC
>JALDXP010000314.1:0-2841 GCA_032154885.1 Actinomycetota bacterium | reverse complement strand
CGGCCTCGAATGCCTCTTGATGGCTCACGGCGGCCTTGGTGTCGTCGTAGGTCAGACGGACGGTTGCTGCCACGGCCGCGGTCAGGCGTTTGCCGGTCGGGTCGGTCCCGACCTCGCCCGCCCAGGTTGCGGCGGGGTCGAGGTAGACCGTGACCACACCTTCGGCCACCGTGGGCATCACCGGCACTTCCTCGTGTCCGATGGTGTCGGGCGTTGCTACCGCTTCGGTCTGTGGGGCAGCCACCGAAGTCGCCGGATCAGCCGTGACCGGTGTCGCGGCCGGCTCGGCAATGTATGCCTCCGCGGCCGCCCTTCCCTTCATCAGGGCCGACACGTGATCCCGGGTCAAGGGCCCGGCCAGGTACGACATCGCCCACCTGGTCCCGAAGAGCGTGGGCTGGGAAGCCTTGGCCATGCTCATCAGGAACTGACGCTTCTCCAGGTCCGAGATGAGCTTGTCGTACGTTCCAACATCGACAGCCCCTGTTGCGCTGGCGATGCCCTCGAGGATGCGCTTCTTGTCGTTCTCGGTCTGTAGTCGGCCCACCATCCATGTCGCTGCATTGGACATCGCCTTGTAGTCGAGATCGACCGGATTCTGAGTGGAGAGGATCATCCCAACGCCATGGGCTCGAGCCTGCTTGAGGATCGTCAGGATCGGCTTCTTCGAGGGAGGCTCCGCAGTGGGCGGCGCGAATCCGAACACTTCATCCATGTACACCAGAGCGCGTAGGTCGGCCGTGCCCGGCTGGGCCCGGAACCAGGAGACGACCTTCGAAAGCAGAAGCGTCACCACGAACAAACGCTCGGCCTCGGAGAGATGGGTGAGGTAGACGATGGCCGCCTTGGCCTTCTCACCCCCGGTGAGCATCTCGCTCACGTCCAGTGGGACCCCTTGCAGCCAGGCCGCGAAGGATGGAGATGCCAACAACCCGTTCAGCTTCATCGCCAGCGCCATTCGGTCCTTCTCGGGGAAGAACGTGTCGATGTCGAACACACCGAGTTTGCGGAACGGGGGCTTTGGCACCTGGCCCACCAGGGTGGCCAGATCGAGGTCCCGTCCCTCCCGCCAGAAGGTGAAGATGATCGTGGAGAGGAGGATGTGCTCCGGGCTCGACACCGGGTCGGCCTCGACGCCGGCCAGGGAGAGGAGAGAAGACACGAACGCCTCGATCTCGTCGTTGATCAACTCCCCCTGTGTTCCCCAATCGAGGGCGGGCGCCTTCATCGAGCCGAGGACGTTGAGACCAACGCCGGCGCCCGAGCCCGGGGTGTAGATGGTCATCTCGGTGCCGTCACGGAGCTTGGCCATCCGTTCAGGGTTGATACCGGATCCGGCGAGGCCTTCCTTCCAGGACGTTGCAGTGGCCGCCGCGAGCTCGTCCGGGGTCACTCCCTTCCGGTTCGCCTCGGCCTCATCGACCCAGGGCAGGAAGGCCGACGGGTCGAACTCGGGGAAATTGAGGAGGAGGTTCCCCATGTCGCCTTTGGGATCGATGATCAAGCAAGGGATGCCGTTGAGCAACGCCTCCTCGAGGATCGTGATTCCGAGCCCCGTCTTGCCCGACCCGGTCATACCGACGATCACGCCATGAGTTGTGAGATCGGCGCTGTCGTAGGTGAGCGGTTCCTTACCCTCATCGGCCTTGTGGCCGATGAACAGATGGCCCTTCTCGATGTCCATCAATCGAAATCTAGGTCCGCCGGAGGGTCAGGTTCACGGCCCTCAGACGTCGGGGGGAGGGAGGTATCGGGCCGTGGTGAACTTGCCGCCGTCGACTTCCACAACCCAGATAGAGCCCTTGGAGCAATAGAAACGGGACTCGAGACTCAGACCGGCCCACATCATCCGGTTGATCAGAGCCGGTATCAAGTCGCCGTGTGAGCAGACGACGGCGTTGTAGCCGACCACGCTGTCGACGAGGGCGTAGGCGGCGTCGATGTCAGGTTCTTCGGCCAGCAGAGGGGATGTCTCGATCGGCGCCTTGATCCGCTTGGCCAACGGCTTGACCGACTGCACGCATCTTTCGTGCGGGCTGGCGAGAATCCGCTCGATACTGGCGTCGGCCAAGGTGTCGGCGATGGCGTCGGCCTCACGCCATCCCTTCTTGGTGAGTGAGCGGTCCTCGTCTCTGCCTCTCCACCTGGATCGATCGCCCGCGGTGGCGTGGCGGAGCAAGTAGAGGGTTCCGGTCTGCGCCAGCTTCTTCAGATCGGTTCCTTCGATCAGCTCCCGGTCCTGGTCATAGCTGAGCTTGTTCAAAGTCTTGCGCGGTGAGAGCCATTTCACCCCATCGACTTCGGAGTTCTTCGTGAAGCCAGGACTGTCGGGAAGGGGCCTCATGGCATACCAGTGCACTTCTTTCACGCCACCCTGGACTCGATAGCGGGTTGCCCCGAGCGGGGCCACGATTCGGCAGCGATACCCGGTCTCTTCGAGCACCTCCCGGATCGCCGTTTCTTCCGGCGCTTCACCTTTGTCGGCCTTGCCCTTGGGAGGTGTCCAATCGTCGTACTGCGGACGATGGACGACGAGGACCCGGATCTTGCCTTTCGACGTCTTGCGGAAGACGACTCCCCCAGCCGCACGAATGAGTCGTGTCACGGCGGGGACTCTAGATCCGAGTACCCCTAGCTCTCCAAGCGATTCGTCACCGCCGTGTCGTGGATCGAGTCTGTATCGCGCAGATCGATGGTCACGGATCCACAGGAGAGACAGACCTGACGCAGGATCCCACCCCCCACATGTCGCGGCGATCCATACCTATGAAGACCTCGCCGACACGAGGACTTGCGGTGTACAGACGACACGTCGTCGGGGCGGAGATGCGTCATGGGCGG
>JALDXP010000313.1:0-2849 GCA_032154885.1 Actinomycetota bacterium | reverse complement strand
CTGTCGATAGTCAACTCATGGCACCGACCAACAGGCCGGTCATTACGCCGCGCTTCAGTGTCGCGGTACTGCTCGCCGCCGTCGTGGCCACGTCGCTCGGGATCGTGGCCGAATTCCGGGCGTGGTCGGCGGACGGGCCGGGGGCGGTCTACAGCCTCGCCACGTACGCGGTCATAGGCGGCACCGCCATCTATCAGCTGCTCCGACACCGCCGCATCGAGGCCGTGGCGGCGATGGCGGCTCTCACTTTCTGCGCCCTCAGCCTCACCGACGCCGGGCGCAGCACCGGTTTCGACAGTGGCTACACACTGGCGTGCCTGATCCTGATTTCTGTGGTGTATGTAGCCACGAGGGAGAGCAAGTCAGTGGTTCCCCTGCTTTTGGTAGCTGGTCTCACCGCCACCTACACCGTCGCCTCGATCTTCCTCGACCGGCCCCCCGTCACCGACGCATTCGCCCGCCTCATGATCGGGATCCCCGGGCAGGCGCTGGTCATGTGGATCACCTGGCAGTTGATCCAGTCTTTGGCTGCGGCATCCGAGCACCAGGCAAAGACGGCGAGGATCCAGAAGGCCCTTGCCACCTGCTCCCAGGCTCTACTCACCGGTCGGGATGAGGAACCGCTCGCCGCCGCGCTCGAGGCCCTGCTCGACGCCACCGAGGCCGACTACGCCTACATCGACATCAATCGGACGGGCAACGAGGGTCAGGTGACGTGGGAGATCGTGGCCGAGGCCATCGGCGCCAACGTCCCGCCCGGGCCCGACTCCTTCGACGAGGGCGACTACAGCCAGTTCCCCCAGGTCATCGAGGTGTTGTCGGCTGGCAAGCCGGCGAGGATTCGAGTCAGCGACCTTCCGATGCCGATCCGCGCCCGCTACGAAGCGGAAGGGATCCGATCAGAGTTGATGGCGCCCGTCATGATCCGGGACCAGTGGGTGGGCACTCTCGGCTACTCAGATTTCTGGCGCGACGACGTGTGGACCGATGTCGAGGTCGAAGGGCTGATGAGGGCGGCTGACATGGTGGGCGCCTACTGGGAGCGGGAGTCGGCGCGTGAGGGACTGGAGGAGCTGGCCGAGGCCAAGGATCGCTTCATCGCCACCGTGAGCCACGAGCTACGTACTCCCCTCGCCGCAGTCGTCGGGTTCTCCGGCGAGCTGGCCGAGGGCCTCGATGGGTACACCAGCGATGAGATATCGGAGATGGTCACACTCATCTCCAGCCAGAGCCAGGAAGTCGCCCAACTCGTCGACGATCTGCTCACCGCGGAGCGGGCGGCGTCGGGCAACTTGACCGTCAGCCTTCGGTCGATCGACCTGCTCGAGGAGTGCCGGTCGATCGTGGACTCCATGCGGGTTGATGTGCCGGTCGGCGGCGACCCGTCCGTTGCTTGGGCCGACACGCTACGTACCAGGCAGATCGTGCGGAACCTGCTCACCAACGCTCATCGCTATGGAGGGGACAGAGTTCGTGTCGAGGTGTCCAGCCACCGGGACGTCGCCCGGCTGGTTGTCAGTGACGACGGTCCCGGCGTCAGGGGCATCGACGCCGAGCACATCTTCGATCCTTACTACCGCTCTCAGTCGTCGGCAGACACCCGCCCCGACTCAGTCGGGCTCGGCCTGGCTGTTGCCAGACAGTTGGCCCGCATGATGGGCGGCGACCTCGTCTACCGGCGTCGCGGTGGATGGACCCGCTTCGAGTTGACCCTGCCCGCCGTCCCGGAGCCGGCCGCCTCGCTGGCAGGCTGACGAGGTCAGACGAAGAGTTGTACGTCCGCGTCGGCGGCGAAGTCGAGGAATGCCGCCGCGCCGGCGATCTCACACCCCTTGATCAGGTCGCCCTCCTCCACGCCCATGACTCCCATCGTCGTCGAGCAGGCGAAGAATCGGACGTCGAGGCCTTGAGCCATCTCGATGAATTCGGGGACGGTCGGCATCCGGGCGTCGCTCATCCATTTCTTCATGATCTTGGTAGCGGCTGCCGTCGCACCGGGAAGCGCGCCGAGCAGGTTGGGGAGCTGGATCGGCCCGGCCGGGTTGGCCAGCGAGGCCACCTTCAGGCTCTCGAGTCGGTCGTTGTGGATGATGTCGAGGCCGTAGAAGGTGAAATAAACCCCTGCCTCCCATCCGAGGCTCGCCGCCGTCGTGGCCAGGATGAGAGGTGGGTAGGCCTGATCGAGCGTCCCCTTCGAGGCGACCAGGGCGATTCGGCGCCGGCGCTCCGCCTGTCGACCTTCTGTAACCGGCTGCGTGAGAGTGTCGGTCATGGCCGCACCGCCTTCTCGATCCAGAACAACTGACGGGTCTCCTCACGTTCGACACCGAGCAAGATGTTGCCGGTTTGCCTGGCCAGCGCCGGGATGTCCTCCAACGCCCCGGGGTCGGTCGTGATCAACTTCAGCACCTGGCCGGGTGACATCTGGCCGAGGGCCAACGAGGCCCGGTAGACCGGCAGAGGGCAAAGGACCCCCGTGCAGTCGAGCTCCACATCGACGCGCTCGTCAGTCACTTTGGCGTATTGGCTGGTCATGGTCTCTTCTCCTTGTGTGGTCCGGAGCGGCCCATGAACGACAAAGCCCGCATCCGGTGCCGGTGCGGGCTTCGAGTGTCTGTCTCTTGCTAACTCAGGACATCGCTACCCACACGGCACGGCCGCACAGCGACAAGCGCAGCAACGGATCGGGCTCGTGGGGCAGGTCATGTCGGGAACGATGGTAGGCGTTTCCGGGCGCGGGTCAACACCGGGATCACGGTCGGGACCATTTTGCGAGGCCAGTGGAGCGTTGAGGAGGAGAAGGAGTCCGCTGGGAGTAGCGGAAACTGGCTCCACTGGCCCTCGCAAAG
>JALDXP010000312.1:0-2852 GCA_032154885.1 Actinomycetota bacterium | reverse complement strand
TGGATCGCCCACGGCGCGTGCTCACGTGAGGAGCCGCACCCGAAGTTCGGTCCTGTCACCAGCACACGGGCTCCCCGGCGGGCAGGATCGTTGAGGACGAAGTCGGAGCTCGGCGTCCCGTCGTCGGTGTGAGCCCAGTTGTAGAAGAGGAACTCCCCATAGCCGTCCCGCTCGATCCGCTTCAGGAACTGCTGGGGGATGATCTGATCGGTGTCTACGTCGCCGCGGTCGAGGGGCAACATCGTGCCGGTGATGGTGGTGACCGGCTTCACGAGTCCTCCCATTCCCTGACATCGACGAAATGGCCCGCAACCGCAGCCGCAGCCGCCATGGCGGGGCTGACGAGATGGGTCCGGGCCCCGCGGCCTTGACGTCCTTCGTAGTTCCTGTTCGAAGTCGATGCGCATCGCTCCCCGGCTGGGATGACATCGGGGTTCATGGCCAGACAGCTCGAGCAGCCGGCGTCCCTCCAGGAGAACCCGGCGGCCTCGAAGACCTCGTGAAGACCCTCGGACTCGGCTTGGGCCTTGACCTGCATCGATCCCGGCACGACTACGGCGCTCACTCGTGAGTCGACCCTGCGGCCTTCGACAACCTTGGCAGCGGCGCGGAGGTCCTCGATCCTCCCGTTCGTGCAAGAGCCAAGGAATACGTGGTCGACCGCGATGTCGAGGATGGGCGTCCCCGGTCTCAGGGCCATGTACTCGAGGGCGCGCACGGCGGCGTCCCGCTGCAGCGGGTCGTCGTACGAGTCCGGGGAAGGAACCGATCCGGTGACCGGAACAGTCTGGGCCGGGTTGACCCCCCAGCTGACGTGAGGGACAAGACGGGAAGCATCGAGGACCGCCACCTTGTCGAACACTGCATCGGGATCGGTGACCAGGCTCTCCCAAGCCGACACCGCCTCGTCCCACCGGGCCCCCTTCGGAGCGAAGGGTCGACCCTCGATGTAACGAATCGTGGTCTCGTCGGGGGCGATCATCCCGGCCCGGGCTCCACCCTCGATCGACATGTTGCAGATGGTCATCCTCTGCTCCATGGACAGGTCGTGTATCGCCTTGCCGCGGTACTCGATCACATGTCGGGTCCCTCCGGACACTCCGATCTGGGCGATGATCCCGAGAATCAGATCCTTGGCGGCGACTCCCCAGGGGAGTTCGCCCTCGACCTCGACAGCCATCGACTGCGGTTTGGCCTGCCAGATCGTCTGGGTGGCGAGGACGTGCTCGACCTCCGTCGTGCCGATCCCGAACGCAAGGGCCCCAAACGCCCCATGAGTCGAGGTGTGGCTGTCACCACACACAACGAGCAGCCCGGGTTGGGTGAGACCCTGCTCGGGACCGACGACGTGGACGATTCCCTGTCGTGGGTCGTCGAGGCCGAACATCGTGATGCCGTGGTCCTTGCAGTTCTGGACGAGGGCATCGATCTGCCGTTTGGAGAGGGGGTCGCGAATCCCGAGCGAGCGACCGGTGGTGGGGATGCCATGGTCAACTGTGGCGACCGTCAGGTCGGGTCGTCTAACTGTCCTTCCCGACTGGTTGAGACCGGCGAAAGCTTGTGGCGAGGTGACCTCGTGGACGAGATGCAGGTCGACGTAGAGCAGTGTCGGATCGGCGTCGATCACGATGTGGTTGTCCCACACCTTCTGAAAAAGCGTGCGTGGTTCGGTCATGCGGGGGTCCCGGCCTTCTCGGGCTCGGCGACGAGTGAGGCGACCCGGTCACCGACCTCGGTGGTGCTGATGCCCATCTCACCAGCCCGAAGGGAGGGAAGGGAGCCGGCCACCTCACCGACGGCGCTCTCGACGGCGTTGGCCGCAGCGTCCTCGCCGAGGATCCGAAGCATCATGCCTGCGGCGCCGATGGCGGCGAGCGGGTTGATGAGCCCGGTTCCCTCGAACCCGGGTGCGGTGCCGCCGATCGGCTCGAACATGGAGACACCGTTGGGGTTGATGTTGGCCCCGGAGGCTATGCCGAGACCGCCCTGGATGGCGGCCGCCAGGTCGGTGATGATGTCGCCGAACATGTTGTCGGTCACGATGACGTCGAATCGGCCGGGATCCTCGACCATCCAAAGACACGCCGCATCGACGTGTGCGTAGGAGGTCTCTACATGCGGGTACTCGGCGCTCACTTCCTGGAACACTCTCGACCACAGATCCCATGCGTAGGTGAGGACGTTGGTCTTCCCGCAGAGGGTGAGGTGTCGCCTGGGCCGACTCCCGGCCAGGTCGAAGGCGTATCGGATGCAGCGCTCGACGGCGAACCGGCTGTTGACCGATTGCTGCACGGCCACTTCGAATGGTGAGCCCTTGGCGGTGAACTCACCCTGGCCGGCATAGAGACCCTCGCTGTTCTCCCTGACCACCACGAAGTCGACGTCCTCGGGCCGGACGTCGCGGAGCGGGCCCTTGACCCCGGGATGGAGCTTCACGGGCCGCAGATTGATGAACTGGTCGAGCTCCCGGCGCATCCTGAGCAGGATGTCCTGCTCGAGGACACCGGGCGGCACCTGTGGATGGCCGACAGCGCCAAAGAGAATGGCGTCGGCGCTGCCCAGGGCCTGGAGGTCGGCCCCGGTGAGGCTTTCATGCGTCCTCAGATAGCGCTCGCCACCAAGATCGAGGTCGTTGTATTGGAGATCGAAGCCGTGGACTTGAGCGGCGACGTCGAGGACCTTCACCGCCTCGCCGACTACCTCCGGGCCGGTCCCGTCGCCGGGGACTCTCGCTATGGAATAGCTGCTCATTCGAACGAGGCCGCGACCCCGTCCAGAACCTCGATCCCGGCGATGACCTCCTCGACGATGGCCCGGATCTGATCCGGGGTCACCTCGCCGGAACGGTCGGC
>JALDXP010000311.1:0-2860 GCA_032154885.1 Actinomycetota bacterium | reverse complement strand
TGGTCCACCCGTCTCGAGGGCGTAAGTGGCCGCAATGCCAACCCAGGGCAGCCTCTCCACGAATTCGTCCCAAGCCCGGGGTTTGAAGAAATCGACATCGAGCATGACGAGACCGGCAACGAGATCGGGATGGGTCACAGCTATCTCGGCGGCAACCTCGCCCCCGAGCCCGATGCCGGCGACGACCGCGGCCTGGCCGAAGGACTGCTGGATGACATCGGAGACCTCCTCGGCCATCGAGGCGACGGTGTGCCGGCTTCCCTCTTCGGGGATCCGGGCGCTGAGGCCGAAACCTGGGAGATCGACTCGCATCACCGAGAACCTGGGGTCGAGCTCTGCCACCACCCCGTCCCAGATCACCCCTCCGGCCACATCGACATCGTGGAGCAGCACGAGGGGAACCGTCCCGTCACCCTGTCGCACGACATTGAGGACCGTGCCATCGGCGGTCTCGACGGTGTCGTTCTCGAGATCCCCCAGCGATACGTCTTCGATGAGCTCAATGCGATCGAGGGTGACCGTCGTCCAGATGGCGGCCCCGGCCACGATCAAGAGGAGGACGAGCACGACGAACCGGAGGAAGACCCGGCTCGTGGTTTCTGCCTTGGGCGGCGGGCGAAGACCGGTCATGTAGTAATTGTCTCGGCTCTCAGACGCCGGGGTTTAGCAATGATCGTGAAGACCCCGCTCCCGGCCTCGCCGGTTTTCCCCCTTCGGGTGGAGAAATCGGCCGCAGGGGCTCAACCCATGCGTTTGGTGACCGTCTCGATGATCCGATCGACGGATGGGATCGCCATGTCCTCCAACGCCTCGGCCGCGGGCAGTGGGATATGCGGCGTCGTTATGCGAACCACCGGCCCGTCCAGGTCCCAAAACGCCTCATCGGCCACGATGGAAGCAATCTCAGCTCCCCAACCACAGAGCCGGGGGTTCTCCTCGACGGTGAAGAGCCGGCTGGTCTTGCTCACCGACCCGAGGATGGTCTGGGTGTCGAGCGGCACCAGGGTGCGCACATCGATGACCTCGGCAGAGATTCCCTGATCCTCGAGACGATCGGCTGCTTCGATGGCGCGTGGCACCATCAAGGCAAGCGCCGCGATCGTGCAGTCGGTGCCCTCGCGAACCACCCTCGCCGCCCCCAGCTTGTCGAGGATCTCGCCCTCCGGGACATCCTGTTTGTCGGCCATCAACGACTTGTGCTCCAGGAAGACCACCGGGTCAGGATCACGTATCGAGGCAGCCAGCAGGCCGACAACGTCCAACGGTGTCGATGGCGCCACGACCTTGAGGCCCGGGATCATCATCACCCAGTTCTCCACGCTCTGGGAATGCTGTGCCCCGAACCGCGATCCGCCTCCGTTGGCGGTGCGAACCACGATCGGGATCGTCACCTGCCCCCCGGTCATGTAGCGCGACTTGGCGATCTCGTTGGCCAGCAGGTCGAAGCACACTGCGATGAAATCCGAGAACATGATCTCGGCGATCACCGGGATTCCGGTCATCGCGGCGCCCATCGCCGCGCCGAGGATCGCTTGCTCGGAGATCGGGGTGTCGCGGATGCGGTCCGGCCCGAACTCCTCGACAAGGCCAACAGTCGTCTTGAACACTCCGCCCGCGCCGGCGATGTCCTCCCCGAGCATGACGAGACTCGGGTCGCGTCGCATCTCCTGGGCGATGCCATAGGCAACGGCGTTCCGATAGGTCAGTTCCGCCATGCCGAGCCTCCGTCAGCCCACACATCGGTCAGCAGGTGCTCCTCGCCGGGGACCTGGCCGCCCTTGGCGAATTCGGTCGCCTCGTCGACCCGCCTCGCCACATCTTGCTGGATCGTGCTCAGATCACCTTCCGGGACGCCGAGGCGAAGCAATCTCTCGTGGTACATCGGGATCGGGTCCCGTTCCTTCCACGCCTGCACCTCGGCGGGGGGTCGGTATTTCGCCGGGTCCGCCCGACTATGCCCTTGTTCCCGGTAGGTCTGGGCCTCGACCAACGACGGTCCCTCGCCACGTCGGGCCTTCCCGATCGCCTTGGTTGCCACCTGGTAGACGGCGTCGGCGTCGTTCCCGTCGACCACGATGCCCTCCAGCCCGTAGGCGGACGCTCGATCCGCCGCCGGGTTGGCCACTGCGGTGATCAGGTCTATGGGCGTGTATTCCATCCAGAGGTTGTTCTCGCACACGAACACGACCGGTAGGTCCCAGATGGCGGCCAGGTTCAACGCCTCGTGGAAAGCGCCGATGTTGGTGGTCCCGTCCCCGAAGAAGCACACGGCCACCTGGTCGGTGCCTCGCATGCGGGCTGACCACGCCGCACCGTTGGCGATCGTGAGATGGGCGCCGATGATGGCGTAAGAGCCCATCATCCCGTGCTCGACCGAGGTCAGGTGCATCGATCCGCCCTTGCCCTTGAGGATCCCGTTCTCCCTGCCCAGCAGCTCGGCGAGCACAGCACCCGGGTCGGCCCCGCGGGCCAACGTGTGAGCGTGGCCGCGATAAGTGGCAAACGTGAAGTCATCGGGTCTCATCACCCGCCCGAACCCGGTGGCCACGGCCTCCTGACCCAGGGACAGGTGCGATGTCCCTTTCACGAGGTTCTGGAGGAACATGTCGTACGCCCGCTTCTCGAACTGGCGCAAGAGCTGTTGCATCTCGTACATCTCGAGCCGCGCCTCGATCGGGATGCCGATGTTGTCGTTCTCCCGGTTTTCCGGGGCCGGAAGCCTGGGCTCCCTGTGCGCGTAGTCGTAGAGCCCTTCGTCTCTGGTTTGTGTGCTCATGGGCGCCAATCGTTTGCTCGCATCGCCACAAGGTAATGATTGGTGCGAGCACCCGGCACACCGATAGCCTGCCTCGATGGTTCA
>JALDXP010000310.1:0-2864 GCA_032154885.1 Actinomycetota bacterium | reverse complement strand
TGCCCTGGCTGGCGATGAGGCGGGCGAGGTCGCCCTCGCCGTTCTTCTCTTTGGCAGCGTCGATCTGGGCGTGCATCTGGCCCTCGTAGGTGGGTCTGCTCACATCGCGGAAGATGCCGAGCGGGGTAGGCCCGTAAGGCCCATGGGAGAGCCGGCTCAGAGCGAAGGCGATCGCAGGGTCGGGCCGGGTGGGGTCGTGTATCAGGATCGCCTTGGGGTCGACCGTCGATGACTCGACGATCGTGGCCTGGCCGTCCCTCATCACGACGGCTTTGGCTCCGCCGTCGAAAACGATCGGCTTGCCCGCCTCGAGGTCGATCCGGTTGTGGACCCGCTCCTCCTTGCCGGTGAGCTGGATGAAGGCCTTGTCGTTGAAGACGTTGCAGTTCTGATAGATCTCGATGAAGGCCGAGCCCTCATGCTCGTAGGCGGCCTGCAGCAGCCCTTGGGTGTGATTGCGGTCCATGTCGAGGGTGCGGGCGACGAAGGTCGCCTCGGCGCCGAGGGCCAGTGACACCGGGTTGAACGGGTAATCGATCGAACCGTATGGCGAGGACTTGGTGGTCTTGCCTGCCTCCGACGTCGGCGAGTACTGCCCCTTGGTCAACCCGTAGATCTGGTTGTTGAAGAGCAAGATCTTCATGTCGACGTTCCGACGGAGGGCATGGATCAGGTGGTTGCCGCCGATGGAGAGGGCGTCACCATCACCGGTTATCACCCAGACCGAGAGATCGGGCCGGCTGGCGACGATTCCTGAGGCAATGGCCGGGGCGCGCCCATGGATGGAGTGCATCCCGAATGTGTTCATGTAGTAGGGGAACCTGGCTGCGCACCCGATGCCCGAGACGAAGACGAACTCCTCTCGGGGCCGGCCGAGACCCGCGAGGAACTGCTGGACCGAGGCGAGAATGGTGTAGTCGCCGCACCCGGGGCACCAGCGAACTTCCTGGTCGGTCTGGAAGTCGGCACGCGTGTAGGAAGGGGCGGTCACTTGGTCATCTCCTCGATCTTCTCAGTTATCTCCGAGATCTTGAACGGCTCACCGGCGATCTTGTTGAGGCCCTTGGCGTCGACCAGGAACTCGGCCCTGATCACCTTGCGCAATTGGCCTGTGTTCAACTCGGGTATCAGGATCTTGTCGTAGCGGTGCAGGATCTCCCCGAGATTCTGCGGCATCGGGTTGAGATGACGCAGGTGGAGAGTCGCCACCTTTCCGCCCGCCAGTCGGACTCTGCGGGCGGCGGCACGGATGGACCCAAAGGTCGAGCCCCATCCCAGCACCAGGAGATCGGCATCCTCATCGCCGGCCACCTCGAGGTCGGGGATGTCGTTGACGATGTTGGCGACCTTCCATGCTCTCGAGTCGGTCATCAGCTGATGATTGGCCGGGTCATACGAGACGTTTCCTGTGATCGCTTCCTTCTCGAGACCGCCGATGCGGTGCTCCAGTCCCGCGGTGCCGGGCACGGCCCAGGGTCGGGCGAACGTGTCTATGTCCCTCATGTAGGGGAGGAAGGTGCCGTTAGGCCCGTTCGGGTGCTCGGCGAACTGGACGTCGATCGATTCCAGGGCATCCACGTCGGGCAGCATCCACGGCTCTGATCCGTTGGCGACCTGGTTGTCGCTGAGGAGGAGGACCGGTGTCATGTACTTGATCGCGATCCGGGCCGCCTCGATTGTCAGCTCGAAGGCATCTGACGGCGAAGCTATGGCGAGCACAGGGATCGGTGATTCGCCGTGACGCCCGTAGAGGGAGAACAACAGGTCGGATTGCTCGGGCTTGGTGGGCAGCCCGGTCGACGGACCGCCACGCTGGACGTTGATGACGATGAGAGGCAACTCCATCATGAACGCCAGGGAGATGGCCTCGCTCTTCAGCGCGATGCCGGGCCCGGAGGATCCCGTGACAGCCAGGCTTCCGGCGAAGGCGGCGCCGATGGCGCTCCCGACTCCGGCGATCTCGTCCTCGGCCTGGAAGGTGCGCACCCCGAAGTTCTTGTGACGGGCCAGCTCGTGGAGGATGTCCGATGCCGGAGTGATGGGATAGGTCCCATAGAAGAGGGGAAGACCTGACAGCTTGGAGGCGGCGATGAGCCCCCAGGCCAGTGCGGTGTTGCCGTTGACGTTGGTGTAGGTCCCTGGGTGCAGCGCCGCGGGCTTGATCTCGAACGTGATCTTCGCTGCCTCGGTGGCCTCGCCGAATGTGTACCCGGCCTGGAAGGCGGCGACATTGGCCGCAGCCACCTCGGGTGTGCGGGCGAATTTCTTCTGGGCCCAATCGATCGTTGGCTGGGTCGGGCGGTGGAACAGCCAGGCGAGCAGGCCGAGAGCGAAGAAGTTCTTGGAGCGAAGCACACTTCGCCCCGACACCCCGGTGTCCTTGACAGCTTCCTTGGTGAGGTCGTCCATTGGGACCTGGATCACCCGGTATCCGTCGAGGGTGCCGTCCTCGAGAGGGTCGGTCTCGTATCCGGCCTTGGCCAGGTTGCGCTCGTCGAAGGCGTCGGTATTCAGCACCAGCGTCCCACCCTGCTGGAGGTCCTTGAGATTCTTCTTCAACGCCGCCGGGTTCATTGCCACCAGACAATCCGGCGAGTCACCGGCGGTGAGGATGTCGAAGTCGGCGATCTGGACCTGGAAGCTCGATACCCCGGGGAGAGTCCCCGCCGGAGCGCGGATCTCAGCCGGGAATGAGGGAAGTGTCGCCAGGTCGTTCCCGAAGAGGGCACTGGCGTCGGTGAACCGTGAGCCGGCTACCTGCATCCCGTCGCCAGAATCTCCGGCGAATCGGATCACTACTTTGTCGAGAGTCTCGGTGTTGGTCGTGGTTGAGGGTTCAGCTGTGGCGATCTCGTCGGCCACTT
>JALDXP010000309.1:0-2934 GCA_032154885.1 Actinomycetota bacterium | reverse complement strand
GTTGAATAATGATCATCGATCCGTCGGCTGAGGATCGTCTCGATCGGGCGTTCGCAGCGCTGTCCGATCCGGTGCGGCGGCGAATAGTCGCCAGACTGAGTCGGGGGCCGGCAACGGTAAACGAGCTCGCCGAGCCGTTTGAGATCACCAAGCAGGCGGTGTCGAAGCACATCCAGGTGTTGGAGCAGGCCGGTCTGGTGACGCGGAGTCGTGATGCGCAGCGGCGTCCCGTGCACCTCGACCCCACCCAACTGGAGGCAATGACCGCCTGGATCGATCGATACCGGCTACGCCACGAAGAGCAGTACCGGCGTCTCGACGCCGTGCTCGAGGACATGAAAAAGGAGAAACGAAAATGACCAACCCACTATCGGTCAGCGCACCAGAAGGCTTGCCGTTCATCGACTTCGAGCGTGAGTTCGACGCCCCGGTGGCCGAGGTGTTCCGGGCGCACAAAGAGCCCGACCTGGTCAAACAGTGGATGGGACCACGCGATTACGAGACGGACATCGAGGTCTACGACTTCCGCACCGGGGGTCGTTGGCGCTTTGTCCAGCGAAATCAGGAGGGCGAGGAATACGCGTTCAACGGAGTCTTCCATGTCGTCCGCGAGAACGAGTTTGCCATCCAGACCTTTGAGTTCGAGATGTTCCCCGAGGCAGTCAGCATCGAGAGTCTCACGTTCGAGGACCTCGGCGACGGGCGCTCCCGCGTCCGAGGGCACGCCACCTACCCGTCGCTCGAGGCACGAGACGGCATGGTCAGCGGGGGAATGGAGAGTGGGATGAACGACGGGTACCAGCGTCTCGACGATCTGTTGACCACCCATCTGGCAGAAAGGATCTGACGACATGGACTGGACTTTGGAAGTAGTCCTGCTGCCGGTGAGCGATATCGACCGAGCCATCGAGTTCTACCGGGACAAGGTCGGGTTCGAACTCGATCACGACACAAGGACCGATCAGATGCACGTTGTGCAGCTGACTCCGCCGGGGTCTGGCTGCTCCATCGTCCTTGGTGATCTCGATGCACATCGTGAGATGCCCCCGGGCTCGATGCGAGGTCTCCAACTGGTCGTCGCCGACGCCGAGGCGGCCCGACAGGAACTCATCGATCGGGGAGTGCAGCCGAGCGAGATCATTGTGTTCGACGACAGGGACGGGGGGACGTTCTTCGGGTTCGCCGACCCTGATGGGAACACGTGGTCGGTTCAGCAGATCAAGGCTCGGGCAGAGAAGCCGCTGATCCCGCCCGCGGCGAGAGGCCGCTTCGGGGAAGAGATGTCACTCTGACGCGTAGTCTCGGCGGATGGCTGCCGACCTGGTTCTCCAACTGGTCAATGATCCCTGGACGTGGGGGCGGGGGTTCGCCGTCCGCCTGATCGCCTGGTTTCTGCTGATGGCGTTCCTCGCCCTGTTGGCTCTGGGGGTTGCGTTGCTGTGGCGACGTGGCGGCGACGATGCCAAGGTCGATGTTTCCTCCGGGGATGAGGCATTGGACGCGATCCGCATTCGCTACGCCCGCGGTGAGATGACCCGAGACGAGTTTCTCCAGGTCAACAGGGACCTGGGAGGTCCGGAGCCACCTCCGGCAGAATAAATGAGCGTCGGGCGGATCATCGGGATCGTTGTGGCGTTGGTCGCTGCCGGTCTTGGTGTGGCCTTTGCCCTGGGCGCCTTCGAAGAAGCGGCGCCTCCGCCAACAACCTCAGCCGCAATCGGGGCAACGACCGTGGCTTCCTCCGACTCATTGGCATCGACCACTCTCGAGCCTGCCACGAGTGCAGGCGACGATCCGCTTTGTGTCGCATACGAAGAGTTCCAGACAACCACCGACGGTCATCTCCCCGTAGAAGGGGCCGACGATCTCGAGATCGTTCGGACGGCGTCACTCAACTTCTACACGGAGGCCGTCGAACTCGTCGACGATGCAGCGCAAGGAGCCTTTGCCGAGTTCCTCCTATACGAGCAGGCCGTTTACGACTTCTACGAGGCCTACGATTGGAATCCGTCGCCGCCACTCGAGGAGCTCGTCGAGAACCCCCCGCCGACGGCACCCGCTACCGCCACCCAGACTGTGATCCAGGTGCTCGAGGATCAATGCGGCGTGGTTGTCGTAACGGAGTGACTTGACCGCAGCTCACCCGAGGCTGGACAAGAACGCGAGCACGCGATCTGTCATCAGCATGGTCGCCTTCCGGTCAAAGGTGGGCAGCGAGGAGTCCGCGAACAGATGCACGTCGCCCGGGTAGAGGAACAGCTCTGCCTGGTCGGCGGAGTCGACCAGGGCTCGCGCCGCATCGAGATCGCCCTCGCCTGCGAACTCCGGGTCGGCGTCCATCCCATGGATCTGGACCGGCACGCGCTCGGGCCATGCATCACCAAACTCGGTGACCGGGATACAGGAGTCAAAGAAGAGCGCGCCGGCGGCCCCCTGGCGAGTCTGGGCGAGCTTTTGGGCCGGCATCACGCCCATTGAGAATCCCGCGTAGACCAGGTCGGGTTCCAGAGCCTCGGCCACGGTGACGCCGCGGTCGATGATGGTGTCGAACCCGATAGTCCTGGCGTATGCAATTCCGTCCTCGAGCGTCGCGAAGGTGTGACCGTCGAACAGGTCCGGCGTGTGCACGATGTGGCCGGCGGACCGCAGTTGGTCGGCAAAGGCCGTTACTCCGGGGGTGAGACCCATCACATGGTGGAACAACACGATTTCGGCCATTGGTTTCTCCTTGCTGCCGATTGATCCAGAATATTGGAACAATCGGGAACGTTAGTCTGAACGATCATGGCCATCAAGCCGGTCGTACCTGACTACGAATTGGCAGACACCCTCGAGCTCACCGATCCCCTTCAGGTGCAGGCGATCGGTAATCAACTCCGAACCACGATCCTTGGCCTTCTCCACGAGCGTGCGGCCACCGTGACCGAGATCGCC
>JALDXP010000308.1:0-2943 GCA_032154885.1 Actinomycetota bacterium | reverse complement strand
CGATCAGGAGGGCCCGCTCCTCACGGGCACCGCTTGGACGATGCCAGACGAGCCCATAGGCCACGAGGACCCCCTCGAGCCAGTAGCCCCTCGTATCGCGCTGGAGGTCGACGAAAGGCTCGCCGAAGTCGTCCTCGACCTCGGACGCCGGAGTCAAAACAGGCAAGTCCCAGAAGCGCTCGTAGCGATTCATCAGCTCCGCTATCGCCGGGGCATCTTCCAGAGTCATAGGCCTGATGTCCATACCTGGGAAGGTACCGGCGATCGGTTGTGGCGGTGGCCGATTATCCGGCGAGGACGCCCTCAACCAGCCTGGGGAGGACCTCACCGATGGCCGCGTCGATCTTGACCGCGGCCTGCTCATCGGCCTCGGTGGCCCCCTGATTGATGATCACGATCGGAATCGAGAGATGACCGCCGTACATGACGATGTCGGACGCCGGCGAGACTGACACCGTCGATCCGACCACGATGATGGCGTCCGCGACGGCGAGGAAGCCCATTGCCTTCTCCATCTCCTCTTGGGGCAGGATCTCCCCGAACATCACCGTCGCCGTCTTGACCATGCCACCGCAGTCCGGGCACGTGGGATCGAGCTCGCCGGCCTCCACCCAGGCAAGAACGATCTCCGTGTCCCAAACTCGGGCGCAGTCCACGCAAAGGCTCTTTCTGACGTTTCCGTGCAATTCGGCCACTTGGCGGTCGTCAAGTCCTGAGACGAGGTGTAGACCGTCGACGTTCTGGGTGACCACCCCGGCGAGTCGGCCGGCGTCGGCGAGCCTCTTGATGGCTTCGTGACCGGTGTTGGGTCGCACCGTGGAGCGGGCGCCCCACAGCTCGCCGTCGAGGTGCATCTTCCATCCCTTCATTCTGAGCTCGGGACTCGATCGATAGCGATCGATATGGAAGTCGTCAGGGTCGACTTTGCTCCACAAGCCATCGGGCCCGCGGAAATCGGGGATTCCCGACTCGGTCGAGATCCCGGCACCGGTGAAAACAAGGATCTTCCCTGCTGAGCGCAGGAGGGCGACGGCCGAGTCGATGTCGGAGGTGGCGTCAGTCACGCGGAGAATTATCCGGTCATTGCATCATCTAGCCCAATTGCCCGCCGAAATCGGTGTGGGCCGACGAGAGGCCTGCGTACGATTCGCTAGTGACGACATCCGAAGTCCAGGCCTGGCTCGATCGCTATATCGAGGCGTGGCAGAAGAATGACCCCGAGTTGGTGGAGGCACTGTTCACCAGCGATGCCGTCTATCGCTTCCGGCCGTACGGCGGCGATGGCCGTGTCGCCGAAGGTATCGCCGACATCGTGAACAGCTGGATCGACTTCGACGAGGATCCGGCGAAGTGGGAGGCGTCGTACCGCCCCTACGCCGTGGAAGGCGATCTCGCGGTTGCCATCGGCACCAGTCGATACTTCGGCACCGGGGAACAGGGCGACGAGGTGTATCACAACTGCTTCCTGCTCCGGTTCGCTGAGGGCCGCTGCGCCGAGTTCACCGAGTATTGGATGCTCGAGCCGAGCGAGAGCTGACCCGGGATGTCCGATCCCCAATCGGAGATGATGCGCAAGGGCTGGGATCCCGAGGAAGGGCTCGACTCGCTCAAAACCCCCCTCTTCCACACGTCAACCTTTGTGTTCGAGTCAGCGGCAGCAGCCGAGCGCCTTTTCGCCATCGTCTATGGAGGGGAGACTCCGGAGCCGGGCGAGGACGTGGGGTTCATCTACACGCGAATGGATCATCCGAACCTCGTCATCGTCGAGGGCCGGCTCGCCGTGTGGGACGGGGCGGAGGCAGCCCTTCTCTTCTCCAGCGGGACCTCTGCCGTGTTCACCACATTCCTCACCCATGTCAGGCCCGGCAGCCTGATCCTTCATAGCACACCCCTGTATGGGGGTACGAACACAATGCTCTACAAAGTGCTGGCTCCGCTTGGCTACGACATGGCCGCCTACGGCCCGGATGCGTCACAGGATGAGATCGAGGAATTGATTGGGGATCGCCGGCTCTCAGCGGTGTACTTGGAGACTCCCGCCAACCCGAGCAATGACGTGTTCGACATCGATCTGGCGGCACGGGTCGCGGCCGCAGCAACGACGCCCGAGCAACGCGCGCTGACGATCGTGGACAACACGTTTCTCGGGCCATACGCCCAGCGCCCACTCGAACACGGAGCCGACCTCGTGGTCTACTCGGCCACCAAGTACTTCGGAGGCCACGACGATCTGGTCGCGGGGGTGGTGACCGGAGCGTCCGAGCTGATCGACCCCATGAAGACCATGCGGTACCGGATCGGGACCACCGCCGATCCACACACCGCCTGGCTCCTGGGGCGGAGTCTGGAGACCTACGCCATCAGGGTCGAGCGCGAGACTGCCAGCGCCGGGCGGGTGGCCGGGTTCCTGGCCGGGCACCCCAAGATCGCGAGCGTTCGCTACCTCGGCCTCATCGAAGACGACGATCCCCGAGCGGACCTGGCCAAAAGCCAGTGGTCATCGGCGGGCGCCATGATCTCTTTCGATGTGACCGGTGGGAAAGAGGAGGCGTTTCGCTTTCTCGACTCGATGAGGCTCATCGCCAACACCACGTCCCTGGGAGGAACCCAGTCGATCGCATGCCACCCCTGGACCACGACTCACTCCAATGTCGATCCGGAGACCAAGCTTCGGATCGGCATCACCGATGCGATGATCCGCTTGTCGATCGGGGTGGAGGCGCCCGAGGACATCATCGCCGACCTCGACCAAGCCCTGGCCCAAGTCTGAAAACCCCCTCCCCCCTTTGGAGGGAGACACAGATGGGTCGAACAGCCCATTCTCAACCGCTTCCCCCTCGGGAATAATCACCAACGGACGCGCTTGGGAGACGTGAGTAGGGAGAGGTATGAGCCACGGGCCGCTCGTTCTCGGGGGTCAGCTCAGATCGTCTCCCAACCGCG
>JALDXP010000307.1:0-2999 GCA_032154885.1 Actinomycetota bacterium | reverse complement strand
TGAGACCGGTGGCGAACCAGAGCCAGATCAGATAGCCGAGACCGATCGCCTCGAGGACCCATCGCCAGGGGTCACTCATGGCTCGCTCCCAGGCTTGCGGCCAGAACGGCGCGGTCCCGGCTGGCATCTCCCAGCCGAAGAAGGGCCAGAACAAGACTTCGGGATCGGTCCACATGCCGTCGAGAAGGATATGGAACAACCACCCCACCCCGAACGCCATGAAGGCACGACGACGGCGTCCACGCCTGGTGAATACGAGCACGCCGGCCATGTAGAGGCTGGGTGCGAGGAGCGTGTGGGCCCAGAGCTCTCCGATGGCGAGTGTTGTGCCCAAGATCCCGGTGCCTAAGACGAGGTCGACGACGTCCGGGAAGACCGCCCCCGTCAGCAGGAATCTCACGTCCACCTTCGGATCCCGGAAAATCCAACGGAACAACCAAAGGGTGGCCCCGAGGTGCCAGAAGAGCATGGCTCAGGCGACGAGGATCCGCCGACAATGGACACACCGCGGGATGTCGGCCTGGAATGCCTCGTTCTGCTCGGCTGGCGACAAGGTCATATGACAGCCTCCGCATACTCCATGCTCGAATCGGCCGATTGCCACGCCCTCCTTCGAACTGCGAAGTGTCTCGTACATCTCGACGAGGTCGGGGGGCACAGGGACGAGGGCTTCGGCCTTGCGCTCCTCCTTGCGAGCCAGCTCGGCGTCGATCAGCTTCCACTCTGACTTGATCGATGTTTCGTGCCCTGCCTTCTCCTGAATGATCGCGTCACGGCGGGCTTCGAGTCCGGCGACGTGCTCGCGGGCGGGGTCGAGGCGCTCCAGCATGGCGAGGACTCTCTGTTCCAGGGCCTCCTGCTGGCCATGCAGGCTCTGCACCTCGAGCCGCATGTGCTCGGTCTCCCTGGCGCTCATGCCGCCGGCAAAAAGCCTGGTCTCGTGCTCGGTCAGCTTGGCCTCGAGAATCTGGAGCTCGCCTTCCGATTTGTCGAACTCGAGCTCGAGAGTCTTCAACTCACCGGCCGCCGTCTTGATCTCGGCCGTAAGCTCCTGTTCTCGCTCGTGAGCGGCCTTGTAGGCAGCGAGCTCGGGAAGAGACTGCCGTTTGGCGAGGAGACGATCGATCTGAAGATCCAGCTCCTGCACATCGAGCAGATCGGCAAGACTCGTCATCTCCATTCGGCACGGGAGGGTAGTGCCAGGCCGTGGCCAACCTTCCTCGTCCTAGGCTCAATCGCTTGGATCTGACAGCACCGCTGGGTTGGGAGCCGCCACCGGATTGGCGACGAGTGGTGGCCATCGATTCCCACACCGGAGGGGAGCCCTTTCGGGTGATCATCGAGGGCGGGCCCGACATCGATGGAGCCACCATGCTCGAGCGCCGCCGGTTCGCCGAGGCCCATTTCGATGACTTGCGGCGCACGCTGATGTGGGAGCCGAGGGGCCATGCCGACATGTACGGCGCCTTCGTTGGCCCTCCTGTGGGCCCTTCGAGCGACCTCTCGGTCCTTTTCATCCACAACGACGGTTTCTCCACGATGTGCGGGCACGGCATCATCGCCCTGACCAAAGTCGTCCTCGACACAGGTGCGCTCCCGACGAAAGCTCCGCAGACCGTCATCCGAATCGACACTCCCGCCGGCCAGATCGAGTCCACCGCCCGGATCGCGGCTGGAGTGGTCGAGTCCGTCTCGTTCCGCAACGTCCCCTCGTTCGTCGCCGCGCTGGACCAAAGCGTCGATGTCCCCGGGTTGGGTGCAGTTCGGTATGACCTGGCCTTCGGGGGCGCCTTCTACGCCTATGTCTTGGCGGAGGACCTCGAGCTTTCGATCGATCTGTCGAGCACACCCCGGCTCATAGAAGGGGGACGCGCCATCAAGCAGGCGATCATCGGTTCGGGACCGATCGAGCACCCGATCGAGCCCGGGCTCGGCTTTCTCTATGGCGTGATCTTCGTCGGCCCCGCCCAGGATCCGGCCCACCATTCCCGGAACGTGTGCATATTCGCCGATGGCGAGGTCGACCGTTCTCCCACTGGCACGGGAGTCAGCGGCCGTCTTGCCATCCATCACGCCCGGAGTGAGGTGGCGATCGCCGAAACGATCACTATCGAAAGCATCCTGGGGAGCACTTTCACCGGCCGGGTCGTCGGAACGACCGAGGTCGGCGGTATCCCGGCCGTGATACCGGAGGTGAGCGGGACCGCCCACATCACAGGCCGCAGCGAGCTGTGGCTGGACCCCGACGACGAGCTCGGCAAGGGGTTCCTAGTCCGCTGATTGGCCTGGGATCGGCGGTGGTCGTCGGCGTCAGCTGGCTGCTCCTACACCGATCCTGACGAGGTCCTCCGCTCCTCCTCACGGGAGATCCCCAGGGTGACCAGAAGATCCTCGTGGAGCTGGAACCAAACCGAGTGGTACGAATCGAGGGTATCGGTGACGTAGGCAAGGTCGCCGGCGAGGGCTCGCTCCAGTGCAGTCGTGAGGCGAGTGCCGTAGAGACGGAATCGCATCAGGCGACTCGCCAGGGCGGAACAGATCTGCTGCGCCGATACATCGACGCGAATCAGGCGGGACAGCACCTTTGCGTCGTAGTCCGGATCGGTGTGATCGTTCAGCATCGGCGTGCTTCCGAGCCTTCGCATCTGCCAGTTACCGCAAATATCCAGGACAGCTCGATTGAGACCGAGGAACGATTCGTACGCCTTGAGCACATGGACACGGCTTTCGGTGGCGTGGATCTCGGCCCAGGCCAATTCCTCGTCGGCGGTACGACCCCTCTCTGTCACACCCCAACCCCCAAATGGGCCAGCGTCGAGTGTGACCAAGCCGCGGTCGGAAAGTTCGCGCAGGTGGAGAACGGCGACACCGCTTTCCAATCCGGAGGCCTCCGCCACCCTCTCCTCGCCTGCAACCCCGATGCAGCGCAGGGCGTGCAACACGATGAAGTCGGGGGCGGATCGATGTGGTTGATTCACCGGTGGGCGTTGAGGGACTCG
>JALDXP010000306.1:0-3024 GCA_032154885.1 Actinomycetota bacterium | reverse complement strand
CGGACGACAAGAGCGGCGTGATCATCCATGCCGGGACCCTCGGGGTCTTCCAAGGAGACCTTCCCGTCAATCTCCGCATCCTCATCGAGGGCGAGGAGGAGACCGTCAGCCACATCGGGCCTTATGTCGACGCTCATCCCGAGCTCTTTCAAGCAGATACGTATGTGATCGCCGACATGGGCAACCCTGCGGCAGGAGTCCCCGCCGTGACCACGACCCTTCGCGGCAATGTGGTCGTGGTGGTCAAGGTGAGTGCCCTGCACCACCCGGCGCACTCTGGTCTCTTCGGCGGGGCGGCCCCGGACGCCCTTCTCGCCTTGATCAAGATCCTGTCATCACTCCACGACGACGCCGGCGACACCATCGTCCCCGGACTGGCCAAGTTCGAATGGTCAGGCAGTGAGATGGACCCCGATGCGTTCCGGGAGGCAGCAGGGATGGTCGACGGAGCACAGCTGATCGGCTCCGGCACCGTCGGTGCCCGGCTTTGGTCCCGACCGGCCGCCTCAGTCATCGGGATCGACGCACCCACGGTCAAAGATGCCGCCAACGTCGTGATCCCGGAGGCCGCAGCCAAGATCTCGATGCGGATCCCGCCCGGCGCTGATTCCGAGAATGAAGTAGGTCTGCTCATCGAGCACTTGAAGAACGTGGCGCCGTGGGGTGTGCACGTCGAGGTGGAGAAGATACGGGTCGGCTACCCGTTCGCGGCGAAGATGGACGGGCCTGCGGTCAAGGCTGCGATGGAGGCAATGGCCGCGGCCTACGAGACCGACGCCGGCTTCATGGGGAGCGGCGGTTCGATCCCGTTGGTGGCCCGACTGCAGGGAATCAGCCCGAATGCCGAGGTCATCTTGTGGGGAGCCGAAGACGTCGCCCAGGCGAAGATCCATGCCTCCAACGAGAGCGTGGATCTGAACGAGATCGAACGCTTGATCATTGCGCAGGCCCTGACATTGCAGACACTGGGAGGGCAAAGCTGACGGCACCGCCGTCGAAGCATGACCCGTAAGCCATAGTCTGTTGCCATGGCCAATCCAGTTCTGACCAAGCAATTCGGAGAGCCGGCCGCGTCCGACGCCGCCCTCCAGACCGCGCCGCCTCCTGCAACCACCGCCACCGGCGAGAAGAGGATGACCATCGGCTCGGTGGCCGCCGCCACCTTCTTCCTCTTGCTGCTCGTCGTGGCGGGGGCGGCATATGGATGGGCCAACGCGGTGGCAGTGCAACGTTGGTACTGGCTGTTCATCATCGGCCTGCTGGTGCTGGTCTTCGCGACGGTGGCCCGTCCCCGGTTGGCTCCCATCACTGGCATCGTCTACGCGCTGGGGCAGGGCGCTCTCGTTGGATCGATCTCGAAGATCTACGAGACCTTCTACGAGGGCATCGTCTTCCTCGCCCTGACTGCCACCGTTGCGGTGTTCGTCGGTGCCCTGCTCCTCTATGTCTTCCGGATCATCAAGGTGACCCAAAAGACCCGATCGGTGATAATCATCGCAACAGTCGGGATCGGTCTTTTCTATCTCGCCACCTTGCTCCTGTCGATCTTCGGCGTCAACGTGCCACTAGTCACAGGGGTGGGTACCGGCGCCCTCGTATTCAGCATTTTCGTAGTGATCGTGGCCGCTCTGAACCTCCTCCTCGACTTCGCGGTCATCGAGCACGGCATGGCTTCTGGAGCGCCGAGGGCCTTCTCCTGGTTCGCCGCCTTCGGGCTGATGGTCACCATCATCTGGCTCTACATAGAGATCCTGCGACTGCTCGCCATCGTCTTCGCCCGGAGGGGATAGGTTCCGGCTGGTGAGCAGACCGGTACGTATCGCAGTCGACCTCCAGCAGCAACACGCCGACTACGCCCAGATCCGCGCTGCCGCGGTGCGGGCCGAGGAGATGGGGGTTGACATCCTCTTCAACTGGGATCATTTCTTTCCCCTGAGCGGCGACCCCGGCGGCAAGCATTTCGAGTGCTGGACGATGCTCGCTTCCTTCGCCGAGGTCACAGAAAGGGTCGAGATCGGCCCTCTGGTCTCGGCTGTGGGATATCGCAACCCCGATCTCCTCGCCGACATGGCCCGCACCGTCGACCACATCTCAGGGGGCCGGCTGATCCTGGGGATTGGCGCTGGCTGGTTCGAGCGCGACTACGACGAATACGGCTACGACTTCGGGACGCCGGGAACCCGGCTCAGCGCGCTACGTGATGCACTGCCCCGGATCGAGAACCGCTGGGCGCAACTCAATCCCCCTCCCGTGCGGGAGATTCCGATACTGATCGGTGGTGGTGGCGAACGCCGGACGTTGCGCTACACCGCCCGTCATGCCGACATCTGGCACGGTTTCGGTCGCCCGGATGTGATCCGTCACAAGAACCAGGTGCTGAACGACTGGTGTGCCCGTGAGGGCCGCGACCCGGATGAGATCGAGCGCTCCGCTGGTCCCAACCCGGCCAAGCCCGAATCCGGCGACAGCTATCTCGAGGCCGGGGCCACCCTGCTCACGCTCTCGTTCGACGGCCGGGCTGACTACGACCTGGACTCGCTCACGGAGTGGCTGGCTTGGAGAGACGAGCGAAACCAGTCCACTAACAGGCAGTCTTGAGCTGACCGCCGCCCGATTGGGCCCATGCCTCTCGCATCGAGGCGCGCAGACGAGTGGTGTTTCGAATCTGGACGATCAGGCCGGCCACCGCAAGCACTGCGTAGATGGCGAACCACCACCAGTCCTCGTTGAGCCGATCGGTGGTGGCCGCCGAGTCGAAATCACTGAGCGAGATGGCGCCGAAAATCAACATGATCCCGGTCGTCGCCGCGCTCGCTCCCGCCAGTGCGGAGAGGACGGTGAGCACGATCATGGGCATGTCCCCCACCACGGCGAGGATCGCGAGCACCACGCCGACCGCCAAGCCGACCAAGACGATCACCCACGACCATGTGATCCCCAGCGCCACCATGAGTGTCGACCCCAGGGCAAATCCGATCGCGCCCATGGCGATGATCACGGAGATCTCGTAGAACACGTAGGCCA
>JALDXP010000305.1:0-3077 GCA_032154885.1 Actinomycetota bacterium | reverse complement strand
CCTCGACCTCATCGAGATGGTCCATCGCGGCTTGCTTGTATGGCGCCGTCACCCCGAAACCGAGCCAATCTTCTCCACGTGCCTCGGCGAAGAAGGAGTCGAGGTCCTCCGGACCGATCGGCCTCAGCTCGAACGAGGCATCTATCCCGTGGGCGGCGAAAGCGGCGTTGTGCATCACCGCCGAATGCCGGCGCTTCAGCGGGTTGCCGATGAGTGCGACTCTTTGCGTCACCCGGCTGCTGTGGGAAAGCGAACGTGCGGGATGATGTGGGTTGCCCACTGCTCGAGCTGAGCGGGGTCCGGTGTCATGGTGTGGAGCATGAAGGACTGGACACCGGCATCGACCCGGGCCTGCAGTGACTCCACAACCTCGTCGGGAGTCCCGAAGAGATAGACCCGCTCCAGGTAGGCGCGACCCCGTGCCTCACTCATCACCTTGCTCATGGCCTCGTGCTGCTCCTGACGGGCACGGATCGGGTCCTGGGTGCTGACGAAGTGAAAGAAATTCTCATGCGCGATCGTGAGGTCGGCGGGATCGCGGCCGTTCTCCTTGAAATAGACCTGCAACTCCTCCCAATCTCGTGCGATGTCCTCGGGCGGGCACGTCGGCCGTGGCACCCAACCCTCGGCCGCCAGAACCCGCTTTTTGACGGCCTCCACGAGGCGGGGGAGATCCGGCGAGCCGGGGTCGGCGAGCTGGGAGCCACCTCCGATCCACACCTCCGGCCGCTGGCTGGACCGGGGCTCGATGAGCACATCCTCGATGGAGTAGAACCGGCCTTGGTAGGTGACGGTCTCACCCTCGAGCAACGGCACGATGATGTCGAGGATCTCGTCTGTGCGGGGGCCACGCTCCGATTTCTTGACCCCGGTAGCGGCGTATTCGGGCGGGTACCAGCCGATACCCGCGCCGAGCACGACACGGTTGTTGGAGAGGAACTGCAAGGTGGCCAGTTGCTTGGCCAGCAACACCGGCTCGCGTATCGGCATGACCATCACCGAGGTGCCCAGCTTGACCCGCTCGGTGACTCCGGCGACCAGCGACAAAGCGGTCAGAGGCTCGAGGAATGAGACGGAGTAGAACTGCTTGGCTGCGAACAGGTGGTCGGTGATGAATATCGAGTCGAACCCGGCGTTCTCGACTTCGCGTGCGAAATCGAGGATCCCGCGTGCCCGCCCCGGGCCATCTGAGGGCCAGACGAACGAGGGAAGGAAGACTCCGAACCGCTCGATGTTGGCTGTCTGTCGACCTGTCATTTCATGACCCACCTCTCGTGTGAGCGACCGTCACTGACCGGTGAACCGGGGTGGGCGCTTTTCGAAGAATGCCTGTGCCCCCTCCAACATGTCCTGTGAGGTGAAAATCCGTTCCGAGGCGTCTAGCTCGCGAGCCAGCCCCTCGTCGAGCGGCATGTCACCTGCAAGGTCGAGAGCTTGTTTCGCCTCGCGCACCGCCAGCGGCCCACGCTCGGCGATGGTCTCCGCCATCTTCATCGCCTCATCGAGTGCCTGGCCGGCCGCGGCGACCCGGTTCACCAGCCCGATCTCCAGGGCATCGGATGCGCTGATGATCTCTCCCATCAGGATCAGCTCCTTGGCCTTGGCGATCCCGACGATCCTGGGGAGCCGTTGGGTGCCGCCCGAGCCAGGCATCACCCCAAGGCGAACCTCGGGGAGGCCGAGCTTCGCTCGCTCGTCGGCGACCCTCAGATCGCAGCAAAGTGCCAGCTCGAGGCCTCCACCGAGGGCGTCGGCCTGGATGGCAGCGATCGAAGGCACCGGAAGCCGGGCTATACGTCGGTAGACGGCCTTCTCCAGTAGCAGCTTGCCTTCACCCACACGACCTCGGAGCGACTCGAACTCTTTGACATCCGAGCCCGCGCAAAAGGCGCGGTCGCCGGTGCCAGTGAGTACCACACAACGGATGTCGGGGTCGTCTTCGATGGAGGCGAGGGCACGGTCGAGACTCCTGGTCAGCTCGACAGTGACGAGGTTCAGAGGCGGGTTCTGCAGTCGAATCGTCGTTATCTGCCCTATCTCGACCACGATCTGGTCGGACCCGTTCATCGACTCACCCCGAACTCACCGGCAAGACCCATCGGCCCTTCCGCGAACACCCTGCTGTCGATGGTTGCCAGTTCGTCGGCGACCTCGGGGACGAAGCCCATGTGGGCAATGACGTCGGCCTCCGGGTCGAGACCGTCGGCGACCTCGATGAGGGTGACCCGTCCGTCCCGGAGCTCGAACACTGCCCGCTCGGTGATGTACCGGACCTGTTGGCCTCGACGGCTCGCCGTCGTCCCGCTGAAGCTCACCTCGTCGACAGATTCGACGAATTTGGGGAGGGTCCCCTCCGACTCGATGTGCAGGCGGCCGTCGGCCACGCCCACGGTCAGACCGGATGTGGTCAGCGTGCCGACGAAGCAGATGCGCCCCGTTCGAGAGCTGATGTTGGGGAAGCCGCCCGGTCCTCGCAGACGACCGGGGAACTTGTGGACGTTGACATTGCCGGCCGCGTCGATCTGGGCGAACGAGAGGCTGGCGATATCGAGCCCTCCGCCGTCGTAGAAGTCGAACATGTACGGCTGGTCGATCATCGCCTGGAAGTTGAAGCCCGCTCCTCCTTCGTTGCCGGCCACCGGCACACCACCGAACATTCCCTGTTCGACGGTCAGGACGAGTCGATCAGCGATGCCTTCTTCCCAGGAGATGGCGCCGATCATCTGGCTGATCCCGAATCCGAGGTTGCAAATGTCCCCGGGCCGGAACTCGAGCAGTGACCTGCGTGCGATCACCTTGCGGGCATCGAGCGGTGGCGGGTCACCTGCGTCCGTGCTCGGACGTCGCAGGGCGCCGGAGTAGTAGGGGGAATGGACCGTGGCGTAGGTCTGGGTCTGCTCGGGATCGAGATACGCGATATCGACGAGGGCACCGGGGACCACGACCGAACGCGATGGGAGGGACCTGGCGGCGGCGAGGCGCTTCGCCTGAGCGATCACGATGCCACCCGAGTTTCGGGCAGCCATCGCCATGGCCAGCATCTCGCCTCTGACCGCCTCGTCTTCCATGGTCAGGTT
>JALDXP010000304.1:0-3083 GCA_032154885.1 Actinomycetota bacterium | reverse complement strand
TGGTGGTCAGGGACGGCGTCGATCCGTCGACCTCCGGTTTTTCAGACCGGCGCTCTACCGACTGAGCTACCTGACCTCACAAACCAAACCCTAAATGGATTCGGTCGGCGGGAGCGACGGGATTTGAACCCGCGACCTCCGGCTTGACAGGCCGGCGAACACTCCAGGCTGTTCTACGCCCCCGGGACGTCGCCGATTCCGAGGAGGTTCGGGGCGACGGGGGCAAGTATAGATCTCACCAATCCCTGCTCAACATCAGGTGGGACCGAGGGTTGCTCGTCACTGCGTAGAGTCGCCACCAGGCTGCGTACAGCCGAATGAGCGATCGGCAAAGGACACATCTTGCACAAGATCAAGCACGACGAATCAGCGGTTTCGGCCCCTTACACCAGAGCCCTCGACGTGGAGCCCGTTTCCCACCTCGTGATCCCCGAGCACGGCACCAGGCCCGAGGTCGCCTATCGATACATCCACGATGACATGCTCCTCGATGGGAACTCGCGTTTGAATCTCGCCACCTTCGTGACGACCTGGATGGAGCCTGAGGCCGCCACCCTCATGGCTGAGGCCTTCGACAAGAACATGATCGACAAGGACGAGTACCCGAAGACGGCCGAGATCGAGAGTCGATGCGTGAACATGGTCGCCCATCTCTTCAACGCTCCCGGGGATGGGGATGCGGTTGGTGTGTCCACGATCGGATCGAGCGAGGCGGTGATGCTCGCCGGGCTTGCGATGAAATGGAAGTGGAGGCAGCGGCGTGAGGCGGCCGGCGAGTCGACCGACAGGCCGAGCATGGTCATGGGGAGCAACGTGCAGGTGGTGTGGGAGAAGTTCTGCCGGTATTGGGACGTCGAACCGCGATACGTCCCGATGGAGAAAGGGCGCTATGTCATCACACCCGAGGAGGTGATGAAGCGGGTCGACGAGACCACCATTGGCGTGATTCCGATCCTCGGAACCACCTTCACGGGAGAATTCGAGCCCATCGAGGAAGTCCACGATGCGGTCGTCGCCAGCAACGACGAGACCGGCTGGGACGTGCCGATTCACGTCGATGCCGCCAGCGGTGGATTCGTCGCTCCATTCCTTCATCCGGACCTGCCTTGGGACTTCCGACTGCCCCAGGTGAAGTCGATCAACGTGTCGGGTCACAAGTACGGCCTCACCTATCCAGGCGTCGGTTTCGTCGTTTGGAGATCTTCCGACGATCTGCCGGAGGACCTGGTGTTTCACGTCAACTACCTGGGTGGCGACATGCCCACCTTCACCCTCAATTTCTCCCGACCGGGCAATCAGATCGTCGGCCAGTACTACAACTTCCTTCGACTGGGCAGGGACGGGTACACCCGGGTCATGGAAGTCCTCTCGAATACGGCACAGGAGATCGCTGCGGGCCTTGCTGATATCGGGCCATTCGAGGTGATCAGTGATGGGACCGCCATCCCGGTGGTCGCCTTCAGACTCAAAGACGACGAAGGATTCACGGTCTTCGATGTCTCGGCTCGTTTGAGGATGAACGGGTGGCAGGTGCCCGCGTACACGATGCCGGACAACGCCACTGACATCGCCGTTCTCCGCATCGTGGTGCGAGAGGGCCTCACCCGGGACCTCGCGGACGACCTGGTCAAGGACATAGCAGACGCAGTTGATTTCCTGCGGGAGCATCCAACCGAGGAGCCGACCCAGCCCGCGTTCAGCCACAACTGATCCGATGGGCCATCGCTTGACGGTGACGATGGCATGGCTCTTCGCCATCGGATCCACTTGCTTCGCCCTGGGCTCACTGCCTGCATACTTCGACAATGTGAGCGCGGCGGTCACGGCCGCGACGTTCTTCGTCGGCTCGCTGTTCTTCACGTCAGCCGGCTACATCCAGTACTACCTGTCGATCAACGGAGAAGGAGATCGGCGATTCCTGGCCTTCCGCAACCTCACGCCCGATGCCGTGGCGTCGGCGATCCAGTCGATCGGCACGCTCTTCTTCAACATCAGCACCGGCGCTGCCCTCATCTCCAATCTGTCTGTGCAGCAGGAGGATCGGTTGATCTGGGCACCGGATCTGTTTGGCTCGATTGCATTCCTGATCTCGAGCGCAATCGCCTTCGGACTTGCATGCCGCCTGTCATCGAACGTGGAAGGACGACGGGCCGTCTGGTGGGAGGGCGCGGCCAATCTTGCTGGATCGGTGGCCTTCGGTCTTTCCGCCGTCGCAGCCGTCGTGCTACCCACAACCGGTGAGCCTCTGAATCTCGCCATTGTGAATCTGGGGACATTCGTCGGAGCCGCCTGCTTCTTGGTCGGGGCGATCATCGTTCTGGGCGCCGCCGGCCCGGCCCGAGCCAATGCACCCTGAACCGATCGCCTGATCGAACCGTATTGAAGTTGTTCAAAGTGGGGTATGGCCGAGATCTGAGGCAGCAGCGCTAGGAGGTGCCTATGTTGCGCAAGTTCCTCAAGATCGGGCTGGCTTCGACCCTGTTCGTTGCCGCTTTCCCCCTCATCGCGGTGGCAGACGACGTCGAGTTCGATGCCGATCTCGATCCGGACCAGGAGGTGCAGACTCCCGCGGTCGTCTCGGATGGAGAGGGCGACGCCGAATTCACGTTGCGACGGGACCGGGTTCGGTTCGACGTGGAATGGGAGGACCTGTCCGCCAATGTGGTCGCCGGCCACATCCACTGTGCCGCCGCCGGGACCAATGGACCGGTGGGGGTGACCCTGGTCCATGACCCGCCGCTTGATCCTGATGACAGGATCAGAGGCTCGTTCACTGGTCCAGACGCGAATACAGCGTGCCCGTGGACAGACCTGGACGACGTGTTGACGGCGCTGGTCACCGGCAACGCCTACGTCAACATCCACACCACCCGTTTCCCTATGGGTGAGATCAGAGGACAGGTCGGGATCGACGACCTCGAGTTCGAGTTCGGCCTCGATCCGGACCAGGAGATCCAGACTCCCGCGGTCGTCTCGGATGGTGAGGGCGAAGCCGAGCTGGCCCTCAGAAGAGACCGCGTCCGGTTCAACGTGGAATGGGAGGACCTGTCCGCCAATGTGGTCGCCGGCCACATCCACTGTGC
>JALDXP010000303.1:0-3097 GCA_032154885.1 Actinomycetota bacterium | reverse complement strand
GTTGTATCCGGGGATGTCCTGGCGATGCTCCCGCGACCGTTTTGCCATCTAGATCATTCCTCCTGTCCTGGACCCTGCTGAATGTCCGAACCAAGAGGAGGGCCGCGGCCGCTTCCCATGAGTGGAACCTAGCATGGGTCGGCCTGTCCGTGTGAGGTTCGGACGAAACCCGGATCACCGATCCGACTGGCCCTCCAGCCATGTTGCCGCCAAGAGCGCCACTTCCTGGTCGGCGACGAGTGCCCTGGCCGAGGCTGCCGTGACGCCCGCACCCACCATCGCCTCAGGCCAGACATCACACAACGGCTCGAGGACGAAGAGGCGCTCCGCCGCCCTCGGATGAGGGATTTCGAGATCGGGCGTGCGGATCGGTCTCCCATCGCTGGTAACGATGTCCAGATCGAGGGTGCGCGGCCCCCAACGCACCTCCCGCGCTCTGTGGTGGGCGGCTTCTATCTGATGTAGCGATTCGAGGAGGTCCTTTGGCTCGGACATGGTGTCGAGAACCGCAACCGCGTTCAGAAACGCTTCCTGAGCCGGGCCTCCAACCGGGTCTGTCTCATAGACACCCGACACCGCCTCGACCGATCCGAGGCTCTCGAGCTCGGCCACGGCTCGACGCAAATGGTCCAGCCGGTCGCCCTCGTTGGAGCCGAGCGCGATGGCGAAGCGGGTCATCGAGAACGATCGATGGTGACGGCCACATCCGAAAACGCGAGAGGGATGGGTGCCTCTGGCTTGTGCACCGTCACCGTCACCCTGTCGACGAGGGGCTCATCGAGCACAGTCGTCGCAATCTGATGAGCCAGCGACTCGATCAAATCGTGGCTCTCGCCTTGCACCAGATCGTGGGTGACCTGGGCCAATTTTCCGTAGTCCACGGTGTCGGCGAGGTCGTCTGAGGTGCCGGCGGCGGAAAGGTCGAGATACAGGGTCAGATCGATCAGGAAAACCTGAGGCTCCTGCTTCTCGTGCTCCAGCACCCCGTGCCGGGCGACCACCTCGATTCCTTTGAGCTCGATCCGATCGGTCACGAGGCGGCGGATGCCGGGATGAGCGAGCGGCCCTCTGGCCCCAGCGCACGTCCCAGAATCTGCTGAATCACCGCCAGGGCAAGGATCGGGTCGTTGACGAGCCCGGAGACGACGAGAAACCCACCAAGCAGCCCACCGACTGTGTCGTCGATCGCCTCGCGGTGAACGAGAACCCTGGACCGTCGCTTCGCGGTCGCCTTCACCAGGGTGGCGAAGAACTCGTCGACGTCGTGGGTGGTGAGGTCAGGACCGATAGGTACCGAGAATGTGGCGATCCCGGCCTCGCGATAGGCCAGCAGGTTTTGGTTGCCGGGAAGCATGGAAACCACAGTGTTGATCCCGGCCTCCTCCACCAGCCATGTGATCTCTTCCTGGCGTCGCACCCGGCGATGCTGGAAGCCAGAGCCACCCACACGCTCTGAGACAGCGAGACGATCGGTGATGACCCAGGTGAATCCCCGGGGCTTTAATCCTGCGACCATTCGTCCCATTGCTGGGGACTCACGATAGCGGCGGCAAGACTCAGCGCCGCTCTTGACGAAACAACGTCGTGAACCCGAAAAACCCTTGCCCCACGCTCGAAACCGAGAGCGGTGGTGACGGCGGTGACCCCGTCGCGCCGGGCCGCGTCTTCGATGCCGGCCACCCGTCCTAGAAACGTCTTGCGCGACGTCCCGAGGACCACCGGGAAGCCCAACGCGGCGAGCTTCTCCAACCCGTCGATCAACTCCAGGTTGTGGGTGACCGTCTTCCCGAATCCGATACCTGGATCGATGGCAACCGCTGGAGGGGCAACCCCGGCATCAATCACCTGTTGGGCCTTCGCATCGAGGAATGTCGCCACTTCGCCCACGACGTCGTCATACGTCGGCTCGCGTTGCATGGTTCTTGGCGTCCCTTTCATGTGCATGAGAACGATCCCGGCGCCAGACTCCACGAGCACATCAGTCATGCCCGGTGTGGCGGCGGCGGTCACGTCGTTGACGATCTCGGCGCCCGCATCGAGGGCCGCCCGGGCGACGTCCGGTTTAGAGGTATCTATCGACACCAGAGCGCCGTCGGCGACAAGTGCCTCCACAACCGGTATCACCCGGCGGAGTTCCTCTTTCACAGGCACGCTCTGAGCGCCGGGCCGGGTCGACTCACCGCCAACATCCACCAGATTTGCACCTTGTTCGATCATGGCCCGTCCAGCGTCAATTGCGGCAGTCGTGTCCAGATAGAGCCCACCATCGGAGAAAGAGTCAGGGGTGACGTTGATCACTCCCATGATCACGCCCCGAGAGACGTCGATCTCAGTAGCACGCAGCTTCCACAGACTCACCACGTAGAACCTACGACCTGCACCAAGAACCGGAGCGCTTGGAGCTACCGCGAAGTGCCGAAGAGGAGCGACATCGCCTCGGCCCTCGTGGCCGGCTGTGACTCCATGATCCCGCGGACCGCCGACGTGACGGTGGTCGCCCCTGGCTTCTTCACGCCCCGCATCGACATGCAGAGGTGCTCGGCTTCGACCACGACCATGACTCCGAGAGGCTGAAGTCGCTCGCTGAGGGCGTCCGCGACCTGGGCCGTGAGCCGTTCCTGCATCTGGGGACGACGGGCAAAGCCCTCGACCAACCGGGCCAGCTTGGAGAGCCCGGTGACGCGTCCCTTGGGTATGTACGCAACGTGAGCCTGACCATGGAACGGCACGAAATGGTGCTCACACATCGAGTAGAACGGGATCTCCCGCACCATCACGATCTCCTGATAGTGCTCCTCGCCAAAGAAGGCGTCTACGACATCTCCGGGGTCGCGATGGAGGCCGTCGAACACCTCCGCATAGAAGGCGGCCACCCGCTCCGGAGTCTCGAGCAGACCTTCGCGGTCCGGATTCTCACCGAGGGCCTCGATGATCTCGCGCACCGCCTTTTCGATACGGCCCCTATCGATCTTCGCCTCGATTCCGTCTTCGATCTTCCGCTCGATCTCGCTCATCTCCGAAGAAAATAGGCCGACCGCCGCTTCCTATTCCGTCAAACTCCGAAATGACTTGACAGGGATGTCATGTTGGCATTATG
>JALDXP010000302.1:0-3117 GCA_032154885.1 Actinomycetota bacterium | reverse complement strand
TGTCCTCCTCCCAGCGAGCGACCTGGTCAGACATCGCCTGCAAGTCGTCGATGGGACGCCCGGCCCGGACCCGGCGCAGCATCTCGTGCTCCAACTCGAGACGAGAGGGGAGGAACTCGTGGAGCGGCGGGTCGAGAAGCCGGATCACCACGGGTAGTCCGTCCATCGCCTCGAGCAAGCTCTCGAAGTCACCTATTTGCTGTCGTTCCAGGTCGCCGAGCGCCTCCTCCCGATCGGTCGGATCCGTGGAGAGGATCACCCTCTGCACGATGGCGAGACGCTCGCCGAGGAACATGTGCTCGGTCCGGGCCAGCCCGATGCCTTCGGCCCCGTGTCCTCGGGCCAGCCTTGCGTCTTCTGCCGTGTCGGCGTTGGCCCTGACTCCGAGGTTGCGGAACTGGTCGGCCCATTCGAGGAGGTCACCGAGCTCGGGGGGGACCTCGGGCGGGACGAGTTCCATCTCGCCCTGATAGACGACTCCGGATGTCCCGTCGATGGTGATGACCTCACCACGTCGGATATCGACACTCCCGGTGGAGGCGATGCCCGCCTCAGAATCGACCTGCAGCTTGGCCGCCCCGGTGATGGCGGGCTTGCCCATGCCACGAGCCACGACGGCGGCATGTGATGTCTTGCCCCCCTGGCTGGTGAGGATGCCGACCGCCGCCGCCATGCCGTGAATGTCATCCGGGGTGGTCTCCGGCCGAACCAAGATCACCCCGATGCCGTCCCCGGCTTGCACCACGGCCTCCTCGGAGGAGAACACCACCTTCCCGGTGGCGGCGCCGGGGGACGCCGCCACACCGACGACGAGCGATGCGAATCCCTTGACACGATCGGCGATGCGGGGGCGGTGCAGTTGCTCCAGGGAGTCAGGTTCGACCCGGATGACGGCGGTCTCCCGGTCGATGAGACCCTCGCCGACCATGGCCACGGCCATCTTCACCGCAGCCGCCGCCGTCCTCTTCCCGGCTCTCGTCTGGAGGATGTAAAGCACGTCCCGCTCGATGGTGAACTCGATGTCGCACATGTCGCGGTAGTGGGCTTCGAGACCATCCATGATCTCGAGCAGCTGGCGATGGCAATCGGGATGGAGGTCGCCCAGCTCGTCGAGAGTCAAGGTGTTGCGGATGCCGGCCACGACGTCTTCGCCCTGGGCCCGGGGGAGGTAGTCGCCGTAGATGACCTTCTCGCCAGTGCCTGGGTCACGCGTGAAACAGACACCGGTGCCCGAATCGTCGCCGAGGTCGCCGAAGACCATCATCTGAATGTTGGCTGCGGTCCCCAGGTCATCCGGGATCGAGTGAATCCTGCGGTACTCGACGGCGCGCTTCGTGTTCCACGACAGAAAGACAGCAGTGATCGCCCCCTTGACCTGTTCCATCGGGTCCTCGGGCAACTCACCAGGGCGCTCCTGCTCGACGATGTCGCGGAATCGAGTCGTGGCCGTCTCCAGGTCCTCGGCCGTCAACTCCGAGTCGTCCTCGACGCCTCTCGACCGTCTCAACTCGGTCAAGACGTCCTGAAAGCGGTGCTCGGCAACGCCAAGCACCACATCTCCATACATCTGGACGAATCGGCGGTAGGCATCCCAACCGAAATGAGCGTCGCCGGACCACTCGATCAGCGCCTTCACCACATCGTCGTTGATGCCCAGGTTGAGGACCGTGTCCATCATCCCCGGCATCGAGAACTTGGCGCCGGACCGGACCGAGAGGAGTAGGGGAGCAGGTCCGGACCCGAGGTTTCGACCACTGGTTTTCTCCAGTCGGGCGACAGCATCCTCGACCTCCGGCCAGAGGTCATCAGGCATCGCACCGTTGGCCATTGCGGCGCGGCACACATCAGTGGTGATCGTGAACCCGGGAGGAACCGGTAGCCCGAGTGCTGTCATGCGGGCGAGGCCTGCCCCTTTGCCGCCGAGCAGGTCGCGATCCGACCCGTCGGTGGCCGAGAAGTCGTAGAGATGCGGCATCAGTCCAATGAAGTTAACGATCGCGTCGTGGGCCTCAACGAGGCGAACAGCGAAAGATCGTCACGTCTTTCGACTTCGAGGGTCTCTCCCGGTCTAACGGATGAGTGGGACGAGGAGGTATGAGTCGGTGTCACTGCCGACATGGATGCTCACCCGCCCCGAGAAGAGATCCGTCGGGCGGTCGTCGGGATCGGCATGCTTGAAGGGCCCTACCCCACGTCCGGCGTAATGAAACTCCCGGGCGAAGTCGGACAGCTCACCCTCGTATCGGTAGTCGTTGCCCCGAACGGTGAGAGCCAGACGATATCCGGCCGGAAGGACGATGGATGTGGGCCAGATCTCGACTTCCAGCTCGTAGGTCTCGCCAGGCACGAGATGTTCGACCCGGTCGTGGGAGTGATAGGGCCGGAAGGGCTGCGACATGGAGGGGTCGAGCGCCCGATGTGAGGCGCGCAGCCATCCCTGGGCGATCGGAGTGTTCGGGTCGAGTGCGCCCATGAAGGTGACCTCGGCACCTTCTGGGTCGAATGCACGGACCACGAGGAAGAGGTCGGCATCGGCCGTCTCCGAGGAGATGAAGATCCTGGCGGCCATCGGCCCGGTGAGCTCCATCTCCTCTGTCGCCGGGTCGGTGGTGAACGTCACGCCGCCACCGGTGGGGTCGTACTCGACTGCCGACGAACTCGCTGCAGCTTCCTTGGCCAGGCTCCCCTCGCCGGTCAAGTGGTAGCGGGTCCAACTAGTGCGAGCGAGAGGCCACTCGTTCTCGGCTCGATCGGTGAAGCTGCCGTCGACGTGTCGAATTCGGAGCTGGACCTTCGGCTCCGCACCCCAGCCATTGTCTTCACCCTTCAGGTAGTAGTCGAAGAATCGGCGCTGCAGGGCGACACCCCGGTCCGTGTAGAAGTCGACCCAGTGGGCATCGCCATGGACTTCCAGCCACTTGTCAGGGGCCGCCGATTGGGTGAATGCCTCGACATTGCCCCGGAGATGCAGACCCTGGCCACCCCAATTCGCCGCGGAGAGCATGGGCGTTCTCACCCGCGACCAATCGGGATTGCGCTCGAGGTGCCAGGCGTCGAACAGCGGGCGGCTCTTCACATCCTGTCCCAGGTCGGCCCGTCTCGATGCAAGCACTTCGG
>JALDXP010000301.1:0-3118 GCA_032154885.1 Actinomycetota bacterium | reverse complement strand
ACTCCGTAGGCCCGGAGGAGGTCTTGTTTCTCCTTGGAGACCTTGTCGGGAACCGTGCAGATGACTCGATAGCCACGAACGGCACCGACCAGGGCAAGGCCGACACCTGTGTTGCCCGAGGTTGGCTCGACAATGGTGCCGCCGGGCCGCAGGAGGCCCCCTCTCTCAGCCGCGTCGATCATCGCGACCGCGATGCGCTCCTTGACCGAGCCACCCGGGTTCATGTGCTCGACCTTGGCCACGAGGTTCCCGTGAGGGCGGATCCTGGACAGCCTGATCAAAGGCGTGTTGCCGATGGCGGCGAGGACGTCGGGATGGATCTCCATGGGCGGGGCGAGGGTATCGCACAGGACAGTGGTCATCCCAAGGACTTCTAACCTCCCCGGTGTGACCCGGATCGCCCGCTATGCGTGGTTCACCCTCGTATTCAACGTCGGGGTGATCCTCCTGGGTGCTCTGGTCCGGGCTACCGGTTCGGGTGCAGGCTGCGGCAGGTCGTGGCCGACCTGTCAGGGTGTGGTCATCCCCGAATTGTCCGGCGCCACCGCGATCGAGTTCATCCATCGTGCTGCGAGTGGGGCCGCCCTGTTGCTCGTGGCGATCCTCGTTGTCTGGGTGTGGCGCTCCGTGCCGACCGGAGAGCCGGCACGGACAGGCGCGGCGCTGTCACTGGCGGCCATCGTCGGGGAGGCGTTGATCGGGGCGATGATCGTTCTTGCCGAGTGGGTAGCCGAGGACGCCTCATTAGCTCGGGTTGTGGCTGTCCCACTTCATCTGGTGAACACTCTGTTCCTCCTTGCCGCCCTCGCTTTGACGGCCTTCTGGTTGTCGGGAGGACGCCGGCTATCGACAAAAGAGCATCCAGCAGTTTGGAGGTGGATATTGCTCGGGGGTGTTGCAATCGTCCTGCTCGCGGCAACCGGGGCGGTGACTGCCCTCGCCGACACGTTGTTTCCCAAGACGGGGACGGGAGGCGGGGAATCGGGTGATGCACATTTCCTCACCGACCTCCGCATCGTCCATCCCGTGCTTGCCGTGGTCGCCGCCTCGGTCGGGTGGTGGGCCTCGGGCCGTTTGGAGACACCGAGGTCGAGGGCCGGCAAGGCGCTCCCACTGCTGGTCGGGCTGATGCTCCTATCCGGGGCACTCAATGTCGCGCTCGGGGTTCCTATCTGGATGCAACTCATCCATCTTCTCCTTGCCGACGCCCTGTGGATCGCTTATGTCCTCGCCTCCGCTGAGGCATTGCAATCCACAGTCGAAGTCGACCAGACGGTGTGATGTTCGACGAGCTGGCCGACGGAGTATTCCGGAGGCGTTACGAATCGCTCGACCTGAACGTCGGCGTGGTGCTCGGCGACGAGGGGATCCTGGTCATCGACACCCGTGCCTCCCACCTCGAGGCCGACGAGCTGAGGGAGGAGTTGCGCACTCTGACCACGCTCCCGGTCCGATGGGTGGTCGACACCCACTGGCACTGGGACCACACCTTTGGCAACGCCCGGTTTCCCGAAGCGGAGATTTGGGGGCATGAGCTTTGCCGGAGGACCATGGTCGGGCTGGGCGACTCGATGAAGGAGGATGCTGCGGCCTGGCTCCCTGATCGGCTGGACGAGATCGCCGAAGTCGTGATCACCCCTCCGACCAGTGTCTTCGACACTGCTGCCGGCATCGACCTCGGCCGGGTCGCGGTCGAGATGACCTATCACGGCCTGGGTCACACCGACTCCGACATCGTCGTGACCGTGGGCGAGGTGAGCTTCATGGGAGACCTGCTCGAAGAGGGGGCCCCGCCTGTGTTTGACGACGGCTTTCCGATCAGCTGGCCAGTCACTCTCGAGTCGGCCGCCGACATCGGATCGTCGATCATCGTCCCCGGGCATGGTGACACCCTCGACCGGGCCGGAGTCGCCGCCCAGCTCGACGAAATCCGGGCGGTGGCAGACCTGGCCCGACGTTGCCTCGAAGAGGGCTTGCCCGTGGCCGATGCTGCCCTTCTCGGCCCGTATCCACCCGACGTCATGGCTTCTGCCCTGGAGCGTGCCCTAGCCGTCGGCCATTAACTGGTGGGCGAGCTCGTCGAGATCGGACGTTGGCAGGGCACAGACGTGGTTCTGGCACACATAGGCCAGAGTCTCGCCAGGTCTCGATCTTCCCTCGAGGAGCGGAATCGGCTCTTCACCTGTGGACGACGGTGCGAGAACGACGTTGGGCCGGTACGAGGACCAATAAACATGGGCCAGGTCGGCCCATTCCGGTCCGATGACCGCGAGCTCGCGACCCTCCAGGAGGGAGTGCAGAACACCGAGATGGTGCCCCACCATCGAGGGGTATCGCTCCATGAGCATCCCGGCACCCTGCAAGGTGGAGGCTGCGGCGTCTCGTAGAGCGGGATCGCCTGTGTACGCCGAGAGGATGAGCAGTGCTTCGGCGGCCATGCCACTACCGGAGGGCAGAGGGTTGTCCGCCATGCTCTTGGGCCGCTTGATCAAGCTCTCCCCATCGTCCGGCGTGTCGAAGAACCCACCCTCGGGATCGGCAAAGCGTTCTCGGATTGCGACAGTCAGCTCGACGCCAGCCTCATACCACTCGTATTCGCCGGTGGCGGAATAGAGCGCAAAAAGGCCGAGTGCCATCGCGGCATTGTCTTCGAGAAAGCCCGGCCCACCCGCTTGGCCCTCGCGCCAGGAGCGTCGGAGGACACCGTCCACCACCATATGGTCGATTACGAAGCGCGCCGTCACTCGGGCGGCCTCCAGGTAGCCGGCATCAGCCAACGTCGCACCTGCCTCTGCCAGGGCCTTGATCGCCAACCCGTTCCACGAAGCCACGACCTTGTCATCGAGACCAGGACGGATCCGGGAGGCCCGGTGCTCCATCAGACGCGCCCTGATCGACTCGATCCGGCCTGTCGACGGTTCTGCGGTGGGTCGGTGGAGGATGTTCGAGCCTTCGAAGTTGCCATGTGGGGAGGCCCCGAAGAACCGGGCTGCCTCGGCCGCATCTTCAGGCCCGAGGGCTCGTTCCAGCTCCTGGGTAGTCCATACGTAGAACTTGCCTTCCACCCCTTCGGAGTCGGCGTCCTCGGCTGAGAAGAACCCGCCGTCAGGATGCCGAA
>JALDXP010000300.1:0-3120 GCA_032154885.1 Actinomycetota bacterium | reverse complement strand
TGGAGAGGGTGATGTCCACTGCCGGGATGGTCGGGGTGAGCGTCGGCACCCACGTCGGCGGGTTGAACTGGGACGAGCCCGACCTCTTCCCCGTGCTGGAGGCTGCCGAGCAATCCAATGCCCTGGTCTTCATCCACCCCGCCGCTTCCCGGCTGAAGGATGCGCTCCCTCGCTATCACATGCGCAATTACATCGCGAACCCGACCGAGACCACGATCGCAATCGGATCCCTCATATTCGGTGGGATCCTCGACCGCTTGCCCGGCCTCCGTCTCCTCTTCGCCCACGGTGGCGGCTACGCCTGTTGGGCCTATGCCCGCTTCGACCACGGTCACCAGGTCCGGCCCGAGGCCCGGGAGCACATCGCCCGACTTCCCTCCGAATACTTGAGTGCCCTCTGGTACGACTCGCTGGTCCACGGGTACGGCAATCTGCGTCGGTTGATCGACGTCGTCGGGCTCGATCGCGTGGTGCTGGGGACCGATTTCCCTGCCGACATGGGCCAGCCCGACCCGGTTGGCTGGATCGAGGGAAGCGATCTGTCCGCCGCGGAGAAGGACGCAGTGCTCGGTCAGAACGTGGAGGTGATGCTCGGATGGTGAAGGACCCGTCAATCGAAACTGTCATGCCGGCTGGTGCCGCCAGGCTTCGTGAGCTTTTCCAGCGTCTCGACCCCGATTTCGCCAAGCTGTCGTCGGCTCATCTGTCCAGGCTCCTCAGCCGGCCCGGGCTCGACGCCCGGACCAGGCTGCTGGTCCTGACCGGCCAGTACGCCATCACAGGGCGCCACGACCAATTGGGGGAGACCATCGAGGCCGCCCTCGATGCGGGTGTCAGCCCGTCGGATCTCCTCGAGGTCATCCTCCAGTGCTACGTGTACACCGGCCCCTGGGCCGTGGCCGCCGCCGGTCAGGTGTATCTCCGGGTGCTGGAGCGAAGGCCAGATATCGAACATGGCCTGTCGGCACGGGTCGACGACGGCTCCGCTCGCAGCCTGGAGGCGGAGCGAGCCACGTGGGATGAGGCCGACCGTGACGATCCCCGGCTGGCTCCGTTGCTCGAAAAGTACGGCTGGCAGGGGATCTCGACCGGGCTCCGTCTCCGACCCCGGCACCACATCAACCTGGTGGCCACGCTCGATGCTCTCGATCCCGACTACCTGCAGACCTGGCTCGACACGATCTACGGCGGGATGTACGTCCGGGGTGTGCTCGACGATCGGACCAGGGTCATCTGCGTGGTGGGCAACACGCTGGCGGCAGGGGAGCAGCACCAGTCCCGCCGTCACATGCGCTCCGCCCTTCGCAGCGGGGCCACACCCAAAGAGCTGCTCGAGCTGATCTTCCAGACCACTGGTCTGTTCGGTCATACCCATCTCATGCCGGCGGCCTGGTGCGGATCGTCGACGAGGAGGGCCGTCTCGACGAGCTGGTGGCCCCCGACCGAATCGAAGAAGTGCGGCGGATCGTCGCGGCCCGGGCGGCGAGCCGTGGTGGTATCGCCGAGATCGATTTGAAGACCCTGGAGGGGAAGTCTTGAGCAAGCGGATCGGAGTGCTCGGTGCCGGGGCCATCGGGAGCAGTGTCGGGGCCGATCTGACTGAAGCCGGAGAAGATGTCGTCCTGATCGACCAATGGCCGGCACATGTGGAGGCGATGCGCACTGCCGGGCTGCGGGTGGTCATGCCGGACAGGGAGGTGAACGAGAAGGTCCGGGCGCTCCACATCGGCGAGCTGGCGACCGAACGGCCGACCTTCGATGTCGTGTTGCTCGCGGCCAAGTCGTACGACACCGTCTGGCTGTGTCACCTGATCAAGCCCTACCTGGCTGACGACGGCGTGTTCGTCGGTCTTCAGAACGGGATGAACGAGGAGATGATCACCCCGATCGTGGGGAGTGAGCGGTGCATCGCCTGTGTCGTCGAGCTATCCGCCGAGATCTGGGAGCCGGGGCTCGTGCAACGGGACACCACCAGACCGGGGACCTGGTTCGCGGTTGGCGAGCTCGATGGGGCGGTCACCGATCGAGTCGAGGGGGTGGCGACCCTGCTCCGAAATTCGGCGCGGGTCGACGTGACCGACAACATCTTTGGCGCCAAGTGGTCCAAGCTCGTCGTCAACTCGATGACCATGGGCCCCTACACCCTGCTCGGGCTGAAGAACTGGGAGGCGTCGGCGCTACCGGGGATGACCGAGATCTCGGTGCGGCTCGGACGGGAGTCGGCGGCGGTGGGGGAGGGGCTGGGATACCGGCTCGAGCCGATCTTCGGGATGAGCGCCGAGCAGTTCAGCGGTGAGGGCGACGAGATGCTGGTCAACGCGATCCGGGTCCTCCACGGTCACATCGGGAAGGATGCGACCACGGCCACCGTCCAGGATCAGAGGAAGGGCCGCCGCACCGAGCTGGAGCACATCACCGGAACGGTGGTCCGCAAGGGACGGGAGGTCGGGGTGCCCACCCCGGCCAACGATGCGGTGATGGCGCTGGCCGGTGAGATAGATCGGGGCGATCGGAAGATGGAGCCGGCCAATCTCGACGCGTTGAAGACGCTTCTCGACTGAGGTCAGGGTCTCTCGACCGCCACCGCCTCACCAGTGCGGGAGGCCTCCTCGATCGCCAGCGTCGCGGCCAGGGTCACGAGAGCCTCCTGGCCGGTAGAGAGATGACACGGCGTGCCGGCGGTGAGATAGTCGAGCCAGGTCCGTGTCTCCTCGGCGACCCGTCCGAACATCCGCCCATCCGCCCACTCCCCGGCCGACTGGCTCCCGAGGAAGTAGAGGTTGACCTCCTGTTCGCCGGCGTAGGCGTTCTGGTGACCCTGCTCGGTGTACAGCATCTGCTCGCGATGGTCGTCGTCGATGAGCAGCGCCCCCTCGGAGCCGAACATCTCGAACCGGATGCTCTGCCCGGTGGTGGGAAATCCCATGGGAAGCATGTAGCAGACGTCGAATCCGAACACCGACCCGTCCGAATAGGTGAGGGTGGCCGAGGTGACATCGTCGACATCGAATCCGTTCTCCCTGAAGACGACTCCGTGGCCACGGGCCAGCGCCTCCACCGGGACGACGTCCTCGCCGACGTACCAGCCGACCAGGTCCACCAGATAGGTGAGGACGTCCA
>JALDXP010000299.1:0-3127 GCA_032154885.1 Actinomycetota bacterium | reverse complement strand
CCTTCCGGCCACACCGTGCCGCGATCGGACCCGGTCAGGACGAGCTCGACGACCTCGTCGGGCACCGGCCCGAGGGCATCTACGAGCCGCACACCGCCGACCCTGATCGGCGATGCCCCGCCGAGGCCCCATGCCAGACCGCTCACCGCAGGTCGGACCAACGATCTGCCGTTGCCGGCGCACTCGAGGACCATCTCGACCTCGACCTGTTCCAGGTCTGACAGGGTCTCGGGCGTCAATACGCGTGGCGGGATGCCCGGAAGCACGATTTCAACGGCGCCTTCGACCTCCTCCGGGATCGGGAAGCTGTTGCGGACATAGGCCCGGTCCTGGGGGAGGGGACGCCCGTCCAGCGCGGTCAGGGGGACGCCGGCGTTGGGTGGCGATTCGGTGATGTACTCCAGATCTGACACGTCGTCTGAACCTATCGCTTCGTTTCGTTGTCGTCCTAGGCCCATATATGGGCCTACGTACCTCAGGTAAGCGTCTGGCCGACCCATTCCGCCCAACGACGGGTCAGGTCGTCGACGTCGGCGCGGTCGGTGCCGGTGGCGTGGAGCGCAGGGCCGATGATCACCTGGACGCGCCCTTTTCGGAACTTGTTGTCGATGCCGAGGACCTGATCGGTCCCGTTGACTGCAACCGCCACCAACGGCACCCCGGTGCGGGCCGCCAACCAGGCCGCCCCGGGCTTGAACCCGGCATCACCGAACTTCTCCACGCGGATGCCCTCGGGAAACAGACCGACGACCCCCCCGGATTCGAGATGGGCCAGGCATTGACGGACCGTCCCCAACGGAACCGTGCCGCGGCGCACGGTGATGGCCTCCCAGCCATTCAGGGCCCAGTCGAGAGTCTTGTGATTCCCGAACAGGTCGATGAGGGCGATGAAGCGGGCCCGTTTCCCGTAAACCGCTCCGACCAGAGGAGGGTCGAGAAAGGAGTAGTGGTTGGCGGCGAGTACGAAAGGAGGGGTGGGAAACCCCGCTCCTCGGTCCACCCTCAGCCGCCACAGGATCCTGGCCCCGATCCTTATCACAGGGAGCGAGATCAGCCACCACAAACGATGTCTGGGTTTCGAAGGGTCGGGCAGCGTCAAGGGAGTAGCAGCACCTTGCCAGTGGTCTGTCTTCCCTCCAGCGCCCGGTGGGCATCGGCCGCATCGGCCAGTGGGTACTCGTGGCCGATTCGCACTTGGACATCTCCAGATTGAACCCAAGAGAAGAGGTCGGAGCTGCGTGACAGCAGCTCATCCCTGGTCTGGAGATAGTGCTCCATCGTGGGTCGGGTCAGGAAGAGCGAGCCCTTTTGCGAGAGGACAAGGGGGGCGATCTCGGGCGGCGGGCCAGATGCGTTGCCGAACGTCACCATCATTCCCCGGGGCCGGAGCAGGTCGAGGCCATTCATGAACGTGTCGGAGCCGACTCCGTCGTAGACCACATCGAGCGGCTTGGGCCCGGCCATCTCCTCGACCCGGTCCTTGAAGTCGTTCTGCGTGTAGACGATGACGTGGTCCGATCCCGCTTCCCGGCTCAGTTCGGCCTTTTCCACGCTTCCCACCGTTGTGAACACCTCGGCGCCGAGCATCTTCGCGATCTGGGTGAGGAGAAGCCCGACACCCCCGGCGCCGGCATGGATCAGGCACTTGCTGTCTTGGCCAAGCGGGAAGGTGTCCGTGGCCAGGTAGTGGGCCGTGAGACCCTGCAGCAGGGCGGCGGCCACCGTCCTCGAGTCGAGGCCATCCGGGATCGGCACCGCCCGCCTGGCCGGGATCGCATGCTGTTCCGCGTAGGAACCGCGCACGTCGGCCCAGCCGACCCTGTCGCCGATCCGGAAGCCATCGACGCCCTCTCCGACCGCTGACACGATGCCGGCCCCTTCCCTGCCCGGGGTGAAAGGGAGGGTCACGTCGTAGAGACCGCGCCGGTGATAGATGTCGACGTAGTTCACCCCTGCTGCCGTCACGTCGACCAGCAACTCCCCGGGACCGGCCGCCGGGTCGGCCAGATCGTCCAGAATCAGGTTCTCGGGACCACCGAGCGCCGGGACCACTATTGCTTTCACGGTCGCTCCACGTTCCATCCTCGGCTCTTGAGCTCGAGAGCCAGCAGCTCGTCACTGATGAAAGAGAGGTCGGGCACCCTGGCTTCGGCGCCCAGGCATCGCTCCACCGGGTCTCTGAGGGTCCGAGCCCATGCCTTTCCCTTCGCCTCCGCCTCCAGTGTGAGCGTGGAATCGGGATTGACGGTGTACACCCGGGCTGTGATCTGGGGGTTGGCCCGGGAGCCTCGTTCGCCATACACCAAGAGGGTGGCGCCCATCGGCAGGTCCTGGATCCCGCCGGTGGCGACGAATGGCCCATCGAAGGCCCAACCCGACGCCCTGGTGTCGTCCACCGACTCCACCACCTTCGCCCAGTTCTTGTGACGTTCGTCTCCGACCTGGGGGACGTCGACCGCCACCATCACCATTTCGCCCATATGCCGAGGGTAGGCGAAGGCAGCCGGGAGTCGCGAGGTGATGTCGGTACGCTTTAGGCTCGACCTATGGCCAAGCTTCGCCTCTTTGCAAACCTCCGGGAACTGGCCGGCACGTCGCGACTCGATGTGCCGTCCGAAACCGTAGGAGGGGTGATCGAGGCTGCATCGGAGAAGTTCGGGCCTGATTTCCGGCGAGGGGTGGAGACGTCACGGGTTTGGGTCAACGGTCAGGCGGCGTCGATGGACGACAGCGTCACCGAGCACGACGAGGTGGTGTTGATACCTCCTGTCTCGGGCGGTGATCAGCCGGCCACGACTTTCTCCGCCGTGGACCTCATGGCCTTCCTGCCCGCCGCGGTCGCCGTCGTGGCGATCCTCGCCAACACCCAGGGCCAGGAGATATGGGCTGCTGTCCTAGTCCTCATCGTGGCCATTTGGGCGCTGGACATCGGGTCGGCCTTCGCGGCCAGGGGCCGGGAGTTCGCCTCGCTTGCCGTGGTGGTCACTGCCGCCGGGTCTGCCATGGCCGCCCATGTCGTCGGAGGCGGCGGGTATGCCCTCGCTCTGGTCATCGCTGCGGTCGTGAGCCTCGGTTGGGCAGTGGCTTTCCCCCAATACCGGCAGGTGGACGTCTTGAGCCCGACCGT
>JALDXP010000298.1:0-3151 GCA_032154885.1 Actinomycetota bacterium | reverse complement strand
CCCCAGCACGTCGACTGTCCCCACCACCACAACCATGGTGCCAACCACGACCACGACTGTCCCGACGACCACCACCATGGCGACGACCACCACGACCAACCCCTATGCCCGACCTGACTGGATGGGCACCAGGCTCCTGCCCCTTCGGCCCGACGAGTTCGGGGTTGTGCAGCCCACCCCCCCGGAGATGCAGGACAGGCAGTTCGAGACGCTGGATCTGCTCCCGGCGCCGTCCGACGATCAGTTTGAGGCGACGATCGAGCCGATCCCGCCCGATGTCCTGGCTCGCTCCAGTTGGGTTCCGGAGTGCCCGGTGACCCTCGACGAGCTTTCCTACCTGACGATGACCCATTTCGGGTTCGACCAGCGTTTCCACACCGGGGAGATGATCGTGAACGCCGCCGTCGCGGAACAGGTGGTCGAGATCTTCCGGAGACTGCACGAGGCGCGGTTCCCGATCGAGCAGATGCGGGTCATCACCAAGGAAGAGATAGACGCCCACCCGACGGGGGACTGGAACGACACCACGTCATTCGTTTGCCGCCCTGCCGTGGGTTCGACGTCGTGGTCTCAGCATGCGTACGGCACCGGGATCGACATCAACCCGTTCCACAATCCCTATCTGAAGGGCGATCTGGTGCTCCCCGAGCTGGCGTCCGCCTATGTCGACCGGGAGAACGTCCGGGTCGGGATGATTGTGCCCGGCGATGTCGCCACGGAGTCCTTCGCCGAGATCGGCTGGGGTTGGGGAGGCCACTGGAGCTCACTCAAGGACTGGATGCATTTCTCACTGAGCGGCAGCTGAACCTCAGTCGAGGCAGAATGTCTGCACTTCCGCTACCACGCCGTTGACACCGCGTGCCTCGAATGCGAGAAGGGCGGCATGGGCGTCGGCCTCGTTCTCGAGGTAGACGCTCACGGTCGATGTTCCGTCGGGTTCGCCCAGTGCCTCGGGGGCACCATCGTCACAATCCGTCGCACCGGTTGTATATCCGGCCTGCTCTGCAGCCAGGATCGCTTCGGCCAATACCGGGTCGTCGGGCGTCGCGGAGCCGGCGAGGACCACGACCCATGCAAGGCCGCCGTGCTCCAGATCCTGTCGAGCCGGCGGAAATTGCGGTAGAGCTGCGGTGGTGGAGGTCTGAGCGGGAGCGGTGGTGGCTGTCGTAGTGGGAGGAGCTGTTGTCGTGACCATCGAACTGGTCGTTTGGACAGGGGTGTCCTCGGTGGTCGCCGAAGAGGAGGACGTGGTGGCTCCCACTGTGGTCGTCGTCGACGTCTCCGTGGCGCAGGCACCGCTCATGACCAAGACAGCGATCCCCGCCACAGGTAGGACCCAGGATCTCATTTCCAGTCCCCCTCGAGAAGTGTGTTCTATGTCTTGAAACGTCGACCGGGCCGACGGAGTTCCGTTGCGAGCGGTGACCAAGGCGAGCTCATTCAGCGGCAGCCAGAGCGGCCTCTCGGGTGGCGAAGTCCTCGAGTCGGGTGATGTGATCGCGGTCAACGGTGATGAGCTGGAACCACTCCCAATCCCAGGCTGGCTGCCTGAGGCTGGCGATGGCGTGGTCGCCGATCGCCTCGAGTTCGATCAACTCGACGTCGGGGTTGACGCCCTTGAACGACCGCATCAGATCGATGATCTCGTCTGCACTCGAACAATTGATGGGTGGGTCTGGGGCGACGTAGGTGGCGTCATCGGCCAGAAGTAACCGCGCCTTCGCCCAGTCCGACTCGCGCAGTGCCCTGTCCCAATCCATGACGGTGGATCGAGTGTCCATGTAATGAAACGTAGTCTCGATTGGGGCCAATTGCGTCTGCCGTCGGTCGGCCGGGCCCGGTGTCACTTGCGGTGATCGCGGAAGGTGGCACGCAGGTCGGCGACCATGAGTTCGGGCTCCTCCAAGGCGGGGAACCGAGGACGGACTCGGTCCTAGATCGAGGACACCAGTCGAACATACGTTCGATATAGTGGGCGGGTGAGCGGGTACGCCGAGCTGCATTGTCATACCAATTTCTCCTTCCTCGATGGCGCCTCGCATCCCGAAGACCTGGTGGATCGGGCCATCGATCTCGGCTACGAGGCACTGGCTGTCACCGATCACGACGGGTTCTATGGAGTATCGAGGTTCTGGCAGGCGGCAAAGGAAACCGGTCTGCCCGCTATCTACGGGGTGGAGATCGGACTCGAGACCGATCCGGCCGGCCCGAATGACCCGGTGGCGGCCGCTCAGGAATGGGATGAGCATCGTCATGCCCGGGCCAAGGGAGGTCAGGGGCGGCTGCGTCGAGGGCGCAGTGTGCGTTCGCATGGCACCAAGCCGACGAACCTCCCCGAGACCGACCATCTGGTGCTGCTCGCCGGATCCCCAAACGGGTACCGGACCCTGTCCAATCTGGTGACCAGAGCACAGATGCGGGGGGAAAAGGGCCATCCGATCTACAACTGGGACGACCTGGCCGCCGCCGCGGGTGACCACGATCTCCATGTTCTCACCGGTTGCCATGCCGGCGCCGTGCCCAAGGCTGCAGCCGGAGGGGATCTGGGCGGCGCCATGCGCCAGGCCTCCCGTCTCCGCGAGCTGTTCGGCACCCGGCTTCATCTGGAGCTCTGGCATCACCGCATGCCCGAAGACGACCCGCGCAACGACCTGATGTGGGAGGTGGCCCAGAAGCTCTCCCTCCCCGCCGTCGCCACCAACCAGGTCCACTATCACGACCCGATAGACGCCGACCTCTCCGAGGTGCTGGCCGCCATCGGAGGCCGGCGCACCCTGGTAGTCGCCGACGGGTTCCGTCCCGCCAGCGACGAGCGATATCTGAAACATCCCGCCGAGATGGCCCGGCGCTTCGCCCGATATCCAGGGGCTGTGGCAAGGAGTGGCGAGCTGGGCCGTCGTCTCGCCTTCGACCTCGGGCTCGTGGCGCCCAATCTGCCCGATTTCCCCATGCCCGGCCACTTCCGGGACGAGATGGATTATCTGCGTCATCTCACCTGGGAAGGGGCCCGGGACGTGTACCCGGGGAGCGAAGACGGTATCGACCCCAATGCCCGGCGCCGCCTCGAGCACGAGCTGGACATCATCGAGTCCCTGGGCTTTCCCGGCTACTTCCTGGTGGTGAAGGACATCATGGACTTCGCCCGCACCCA
>JALDXP010000297.1:0-3153 GCA_032154885.1 Actinomycetota bacterium | reverse complement strand
AGGACGTCGAAGTCGCCAAGTCGAAGCTCCCGCATGATCTGCACCCGTTCCAAGGTGTCGATCTCGGAGTGCATGTACCGCGCCCGAACGCCCATCTCCAACAGATAGTCGGTCAGGTCCTCAGCCATCTTCTTGGTGAGAGTGGTCACCAACACCCTCTGCTCCCGAAGGGCACGTTCTCTGATCTCATGAAGCAGGTCGTCGATCTGGCCCTTGGTGGGTCGGATCATCACCTCCGGATCGATGAGACCGGTTGGGCGGATGATCTGCTCCACAACTTGGGTGGAGCGAGAGACCTCGAAGTCGGATGGTGTGGCGGAAAGGAAAACGATTTGATTTGCTTTGTCTAGCCATTCGTCGAATCGGAGCGGCCGATTGTCCTTGGCCGACGGAAGACGGAAGCCATGCTCGACAAGGACCTCCTTCCGGGAGTGATCGCCCTCGTATTGTCCGCCGATCTGAGGCACGGTCACATGCGACTCGTCGATGATGGTCAGGTAATTCTTGGGGAAGTAGTCGAGCAGTGTGTAGGGCGCTTCTCCTGCGGTGCGCCCATCGAGATGACGTGAGTAGTTCTCGATCCCCGAACAGAATCCGACCTCACGCATCATCTCCAGGTCGTAGTTGGTCCGCATCCGGAGACGCTGCGCCTCGAGCATCTTGCCCTTGCCTTCCAACTCGCCGAGACGATTCTTCAGCTCCTCTTCGATCGAGGTGATCGCCTTGAGCATGCGCTCTCGCTCGGTGACATAGTGGGTCGCCGGGAAGACGAACAGCTCGGACAGCTCCTCGACCACCTCTCCAGTAACCGGATTGAGTCTGATGATGCGCTCCACCTCGTCGCCCCAGAACTGGACCCGGACGATGGTCTCCTCGTATGAGGGGAACACCTCGAGCGTGTCGCCCTTGACGCGAAACTTTCCGCGGATCAGGTTGACCTCGTTGCGCTCGTACTGGATGTTCACGAGACGCTGAATCGCCTCCTTCATGGGGTACTCGACCCCCTGCACCAGTCGGAGCAGCTGGCCCATGTACTGCTCCGGAGAGCCCAAGCCATAGATGGCCGATACCGAGGCAACGATTATCACGTCGTCCCGGACGAGCAGGCCCGCCGTCGCCGAGTGACGGAGGCGGTCTATCTCGTCGTTGATCGTGGCGTCCTTCTCGATGTAGGTGTCGGTTTGCGGCAGATAGGCCTCTGGTTGGTAGTAGTCGTAATACGAGACGAAATACTCCACCCTGTTGTGGGGGAAGAACTGTCGGAATTCGTTGGCGAGCTGGGCGGCTAATGCCTTGTTTGGTGCGAGCACCAAGGTTGGCCTCTGCACCTGCTCGATGGTCCAGGCGATCGTGGCCGACTTGCCCGAGCCCGTGATTCCGAGGAGGGTCTGATATCGGTCGCCCCGGTTGATCCCCTCGGCCAGAGACGCGATCGCCGCTGGCTGGTCACCAGCCGGGGCGAAATCGGACACGATCTTGAATTCGGGCACTGTCGGAGGCTACCGGTGGCCTGGGACAAGATCCGTCCGCTATGCCCTCAGGAGATAGTCGCCGAGCAGCACCGTCGCTTCCTCCAGCTGCCGGATTTCGCCGTGATTTGGCACCACCACATCGGCGGACGCGAGCCACTCGGCCCTTCTGGGTTGAGAGGCCATTCGACGACGGACATCAGCTTCGCTCATGCCCCGTTTCACGGCCCGACGCAGCCGGGTCTCATCGTCGGCATCCACCACGATCGTCGGCCAACCCATCGAGGTCTCGAGCAACGGCATCTCGACGACTGCGACACCGGAGAATTCCTTCAAATCGGCCTCGATCCGGCCGAAGATCATGGGATGAGTGATCGCTTGGAGCACCTCGAGCTCTCCCGGGTCGTCGAAAACGATCCGGGCCAACGCCTTGCGGTCTATCTGGCCTTCGAGGACGACGTCCGGCCATCGCTCCGCGACCGGGGCCAATCCCTCGCTGGCCAGAACGAGGTGACCCACGGCGTCCGCGTCGACGGCGCGAATGCCTCGCATCGCCAGTAGCCGGCGAACCTCACTCTTACCGGAGCCGATTCCGCCCGTGATCAGCCAGCGCCCGTCCGAGGAACTCATCACCACCGACGGTAGCCTTGCCCCTATGACGGTTTCCGTCCCGGCCCCTTGGGAATTTCGCCTCCATCGGAGTGTCACCATCGGGCAATTCGTCGTCTTGATCTACGCCGTGGTGTTCGATCTGATCTCCGCTGTCGGCACTCCCGACGGCGCCTCTCTCCTGGCGATGGCCCTCGGAACGATCTACGTGATCGGCACAGCCGCCGTTCCCGAGAGCTGGTATCGGCGGCGCTTTGGAGCCGAGGCGATCACCCTGGTCGGTGCCTTCCTCACGATCACCGCCATCACGCTGACCGGAGGGCCCACCAGCCCCTACATCTTGTTGTCGATGGGACCGCCGATCCTCGCCACGATCTACGGCGGTCTTCGCACCGGGTTGATGACTGGATTCCTCTCGGTGGCACTCCTGTTTCTGGTGACCATCTCACAGGAGAGCTCAGCGACCGCGATCACTGACGCTTTGCCCGTCATTGGTCTCTACGTCGCTTTTGTCCTGCTGGTGACAGTGATCAGGCGCCTCCTGGAAGACGCCCATCGTCAGGCCGGGGAGCTGGCCGAGGCAACGGAATCGGCCACACAGAAGCTGGAGAATCTCGAAGAAATCCACGGCGTCCTCATCCGTCTGTCGGAAGACATCTCCGCCGGACGTCTCAATGCCGTCGAGGTGGCGGCCGACACACTGGAGGCGATCCTGGCTCGAATTCCGGGGTCTTCCGGGCGACTCGTGCTCGACGACGAGGAAGGCCCGGTAGTCCTGGCCTCTCGGGGAGTCCCTCCCGAGAGCCCCCACCCCTATCAGGTCCCGCTGTCGACCGCCGATGCATCGGTGGGCAGCCTGGAGCTCCTCACGCCGCAATCGCTCTCGCGGCCTGACGCCGCCGGTTCAGGTGCGCGTGCCTGAGGATGGTCAGCAGCCAGGCCTTGAGGTTCGTTCCCGCGCGAAAATGCCTCGCCCCCCGAAGCGCCCGAACATACGTGTCCTGAACGAGGTCTTCCGCCTCCGTCGCGTTCCGCGTCAGCCGAAGGCGCCGTGAAGAGACGCAACATCAGCTCC
>JALDXP010000296.1:0-3173 GCA_032154885.1 Actinomycetota bacterium | reverse complement strand
GCCTCGAGGACCTGTTATCAGCGCATTCCGCGTTCGACGAAGCCGATCTCGGTCTCCTCGATCCAGCAGCGTCGGTGCAGCGTCGGATCAGCCCTGGTGGGGGAAGCCCTGAGTCGGTCCACACGCAGGTCTCCGACCTGCGCAGGAGGATCACTTCTCCCTAACGTGCCCGGGTGATCCTCGTGGTGATCCCTGCGGTAGCCGTTGCCGTGGTCAGCCTCGCCTCTTTTGCGGGAGCCTGGGTCTGGTGGCTCGACGTCCTGGCCAATTTCCGTGCGCAGTACGTGGTCATACTGGCGATCCTCGGTCTGCTCGTCACCGCCAGCCGGTGGCGTCGCACCGGGCTCGCCATCCTCGGGGTCGCATTGGTGAATCTGCTCTTCGTCGCCCCGCTGTTCGTGGGGTCGCCGGGGGAGCCGGTTGCCGGGGCGCCTGGGATGCGGGTGATGAGTTTCAACCTGCTCTCGACCAACGAGAGCTACAGCGAGGTCATCGAGTACATCGAGGCGACGGACCCGGACCTGGTCCTCCTCCATGAGTCGAGTCGCCCCTGGGAGGTGGCAATGGAGTCCTCGGGGCTCGACTACGAGATAGTCCGTGGCCGCTCCGAGAACTTGATCTTCGGGACCTTGGTCCTGGCTCGAGATGAGATCGAGGCCGTCTCCTATGGCTTCGCCGAGGGCGACGGGAGGGCCCTTGCCCTCGTGTATCAGCCGGAGGGCTGGTCGGTGCCGGTGCAGATCCTGTCCTCCCACCCGCTGGCACCGACATCGGGGGAGCGGGCGGCCCTCCGTGACGCCCAGCTCTCCTTCGCTGCCGGATGGGCGGCCGACCAGGAGGGCGCGTACGCGGTTGTGGGAGATCTGAATGCCTCTCCTTGGTCCTCTCCGTTCCGTGCGCTGGTCTCGGACGGTGGTCTGCGCAACTCTCAGATCGGATTCGGCCTACAGCCCTCCTTCTCGGCGAACACGATCTTCCCCCTTCGGATCCCCATAGACCACCTGCTCCACAGTGATGACCTCCGTGTCCGCGACCGCCATCTCGGCCCGGCCCTCGGCTCAGACCACTTCCCCCTCGTGGTCGACTTGGAGCACGCCCCGGGTCCTTGAACCGCTTACCTGAGGTACGTAGGCCCACATATGGACCTACGGCGACATAGAAAGCGCGGCGGTACCGTTCTTCCCATGTCAGACCAATTTTCCGAACGGCGCGCCCGTCTCGCCGAGGAGATCGGTGACGATGCCATCGCCATCGTCCCGGCCGCAGTCGAGGTGACCCGGAGCCACGACACCGAATTCGAGTTCCACCAGGATCCGGACTTCCTCTATTTGACCGGATTTCATGAGCCGGAGGCCGTGGCGGTGATCGCTCCCGGCCATTCCGATGGAGATTACAACCTCTTTGTCAGGCCTCGCGACCCGGAGATGGAGGCCTGGAACGGATATCGGGTCGGCACCGTGGGCGCCGAGGAGCGATTCGGTGCCGACAAGGCCTATGAGATCGGCCAACTGGACGAGATCCTGACCCGGCTCATGATCGGCCGCGAGGTCATCTGGTATCGCACGGGCAACCGGCACCACGACGACAGGGTCGCCGGGATCGTGGCCAAGGCTCGAAGTCATCGCGAGCGCTATGGCGGGTCGGTGCCGTCTGCGGTTCGTGACATCACGGTCTTGCTCGCCGAGATGCGTCTCATCAAGAGCCCGGAGGAGATCGAGATCCTGCGCAGGGCGTGCGAGCTGTCTGCCCGCGGGCATAGCGAAGCGATGCGCTTCGCCGAAGGCGGCTTGTACGAACACCAGGTCCAGGCGGCGCTCGAGTACTACTGGCGGCTGGCCGGCGCCCGTCACAATGGATATCCCTCCATCGTTGCGTCAGGGCCCAACACCTGTGTCCTTCACTACGTGGAGAACGAACGGCTGATCGAAGACGGCGATCTCCTCCTGATCGATGCCGCCGCCGAGGTAGAGGGCTACTCGGCGGACATCACCCGGACCTTTCCGGCGAACGGGAAGTTCAGCGGTCCACAGCGCGCGATCTACGAGGTGGTCCATTCTGCATTCCAGAAGGGGCTCGACATGTCGGCTCCCGGATCGAGTCTCAGAGCCATCCATGACGCGGCCACCAGAGCGCTCACCGAGGGGATGGTGGCGCTAGGTCTCCTGCCGAAGGGTGTCGATGAGTCGCTGGCCATGCACCACTACAACCAGTTCTACTTCCATGGAACCGGGCACTGGATCGGCCTCGATGTGCACGACATGGGCACCTACCGGGTTGGAGGCGTGCCCCGGAAGCTGGAGCCAGGGATGGCTTTCACGGTTGAGCCCGGCCTGTACATCCCCTCGGACAAGACAGAGGTGACCCTGACCCTGCTCGAGTACGACGACGACGAGTGGAAGCAGCGCAGGATCCTGGAGGGTCGGGTGGCCGCGATGGCCAAGGAAGCCGAGGCCAAGGAGAAGGCGGAGAAGATCACCCACACCGTTCCTCCCGACTTCTTGGGCATCGGGGTACGAATCGAGGACGATGTGGTGATCACCGAGGACGGCCACGACAACCTGACCAGCTCGGTGCCCTCGGGCATCGACGAGATCGAAGTCCTCTGCGCCGAGATGTCGACGCTGCCGCGCGCCTGAGAGCTATTCCTCGATGAGGATCTGCCTTCAGGCGGTTGCCGGGAGGGCGTACACCAGGATGGCGAAGAAGTGAAAGCTGCTCCCGGCGATGACCAGGACATGGAACAGCTCGTGATGTGAGAACGCCCGAGGGAAGAGCCGGGGCCGCCCCGTGGCGTAGATAACTGTGCCGATCACATAGCAAGCGCCCCCGAGGACGATGAGGGCGAGGGCACCCGGCCCGAGCTCACGCCAGATCCAGGGAACCCAGATCAGGGCGGACCAACCCATCACCATCTGCAATGTCACCGAAAGGTGGGTCCTCACTTCGGGCATGAACGCCTTGAGCAGTATCCCCGTGAGCGCGATGCCCCAGACGATGCCGAGCGCGACGGCGAGGGGGACCCCTTCCAGCGAGGCGATCGCAATCGGAGTGAAGGTGCCGGCTACCACGAGGAAGATCATCGAATGGTCGATTCTCTGCAGCCTGGCCCTCCACTCGTCGCGCCAGGGGACCGAGTGGTAGAGCGATGAGACGACGAACATCAGGAGCAAGGC
>JALDXP010000295.1:0-3181 GCA_032154885.1 Actinomycetota bacterium | reverse complement strand
AGCCCGCCGATCGACCCACCGGCGACGAGGACCCGCGGCCACCCCATACCGGCCCGGTCAGTCCAGCAGCTCGACGGTCACGAAACGAAGGGTGGAGTTGCCGACGTTCTCCAGGTCGTGGATGAGAGCAGTCTCGTGGGTGTGTTCCAAGTACTTCGTCTCCCCGACCAGGTAGTCGCGTACGACGAAGGTGCCATCGGCGAAACGCTGCAGACCTCGGCTCCCCTCCACCACCGTCCAGAAGTAGTTGGTGACGTGGGAATGGAAGGCACCTCGCTCTCCGGGTTGGAGGAGGATCTCCCACACCCGAATCCGGTCGTTCTCGAACCAGATCGTCGTGCCCACCTCAAGGTTGCCCCGAGCCGCCTCGAGCTCGGCGGCGTAATCGTCGGGATCGAAGGTTCCCTCCTCGACGATGTCCGGTCGGGCTTCCACTAATTCACCTGATAGTCGGGCTTTACGCCGGTGAGGACCTTGATGATCTGAGTGGCTGCCTTCCGCTGCGACTCGGCGAGAGCCTCTTCGGAGTAATAGGCCATGTGCGGGGTCACGATGAGGTTCGGGACGTCTTCCACCCGGCCGGCATCGAGGGGCTCGACGTCGAACACATCGAGCCCGGCAGCACCGATTGTTCCCTCCCTCAATGCGGTGGCCAGGGCATCGAGATCGACCAATGGCCCGCGTGAGGTGTTGATCAGGATCGCCGTCGGTTTCATCCGGGCCAGGGCTTCGGTGCCGATGATCCCTCTTGTCTCCTCGTTGAGGGGGAGATGCAGCGAGACGATGTCCGATCGGGCCAGAACGGTGTTCAACTCGAGCAACGGTGGGAGATCAGATCCGGCCTGGAGGTAGGGATCGTGGGCGATGACACCGGCCCCAAGCGCCTCCAAGGGGGCGGCAATCCGACGAGCGATTCGCCCGTACCCGACCAACCCGACCGTGAGGGTGGACAGACGACGGATGGGTCGGAAGTTGTCGATGCTCCATGTCCCGGACCGAACCGAATCGTCGGCTATGACCACCCTGCGCAGCGAGGCGAGGATCAGGGCTAGAGCATGGGTGGCGACCTCTTCCACCGAGTAGTCCGGGACGTTGGTGACCACGATCCCGGCGTCGGCGGCCGCTTTGAGGTCGACGTTGTCGAATCCGATCCCGTAGCGGGCGATGATCCGGCACTTCTCGAGACGACCGATCGAGGCGGCGGTCCAAGGCAGATACGTGTTCAGAATGGCGTCGGCGTCGGCCGCTGTGGAGAGGACCGACTCGACATCACCGGTCGCGACTGTGAGCTCGGCGTCGATCTCGGCGAGGAGCTCCCGCTCCACTTCGACCGAAGGGAACACCTGGTCGCTGACCACCACCTTGTACTTGCTCATCCCGCCTCCAAGAATTGTCGTGTCGCGTCGATGAATCCGGCCGGGTCCTGGATTTGTGGGGCGTGGGCGACACCGTGGAGCCTGGTGAGAGTCGATCCCAGGATCAGGGCGCGCAGCTCTTCGGCGAGTTGGGGAGGCGTGGCCTGGTCCTCTTCACCGACGAGGATCAACGTCGGGTTCGTCACCCGCTGGGCCGCGGACCGGTAGTCGAGTTCGTGTAAAGCCCGGCACGCTGTGATGAAGGCGGCGGAATCGGTCTCGAGAATGACTTCCGACCTCTCCCGGGCCATGTCGGGATGCTGCTCCAGGTAGGTCTCGGTGAAGATGCGACGCAGGGCGATCGGGATGACAGCTTGGATTCCGCCGGCCTCGACGGCTTCGTTCATCTTGGTAAAAGCATCCTTGGCCGGCGCAGGAAACCCGGCTCCACACCCCACCAGCAGCAGCTTGCCCACCAGGTCGCCATGATGGATAGCCGTGCCCAGGGCAACGAAGGCACCGAGCCCGTTGCCGATCAGGTCCGGCGAGTCCAGCTCGAGAGTCTCGATGAGTGCAGCGACCGTGTTGGCGTAGTCGTCGATATCCGGACGGACTGGGTTGGTGGCGCCGAACCCGGGCAGGTCCATGGCGATGAATCGACCGCCCAAGGGCCCGGTCACCCGGTTGAAGGCGTTCCGGTCCGTGAGCAGGGAGTGGAGGACCAGGCGGGCGCGCCCTGATCCGGACTCTGAGAAGGACACTGTGCCCAGGGGGGTTTCGACGATGTTTTGGGCGAGAGTGGGCACCAGCCTGATCCTATATCATGCACGATCGACCCAGAAACCTGTGGAGGAGCAGATGCCCCGTGTCCGAATGATCGAGGAAAGGGAGGACACATCTCCTTCCCAGGTCGAGGCTTTCGACCACATCGCCGCCAGCCGGGGCGGTCAGATGATCCGTCCCTTTGCCGCGATGATCCATCGGCCCCAAATAGCCCGCGCCGCCGCGGACCTTGGTGCGGTCATCCGGTTCGAATCGACCCTGACCGATCACGATCGTGAGGTGGTTATCTGCACCACCGCGATCGAGCGGGATTGTCACTTCGAGTGGGAGTCCCACACGCCAATCGCCCAAGCGGCCGGCGTCGCGGAGGCCACCCTTCACGCGATCGAGGACGGGCAGGTGGTCGAAGATGCGGACGACGCGGTGTTGGTCGATTTCACCCGTGAGCTCTGCCGCACCGGCAAGGTAGGGGAGGTTGCGTTCGAGCGAGCATGGTCGCGTCTCGATGAGGAAGGGACGGTCGAGCTTGCGGCCATCATCGGGTATTACACGATGTTGGCGCTGTTCATGAACGCCTGCGAGGCGTGTTGAGAACTAGGAGGATCGATGAGTGAAAAGGTGAGATTGGCCAGCATCGGAACCGGCCGCTGGGCCGGGGAGCTGGCCGACGCTGTAGCCCGGAGTGGGCAGGCCGAGGTGATCTCGGGCTGGGCTCGTCGCCCTGAGGGCCGGGAGGCGTTCGGCGAGAAGTTCGGGTGTCGACCCGCCGGATCGCTCGAAGAGCTGCTGGCCGATCCCGACGTGCAGGGCGTGATAATCACCACCTCCCATCAGAGCCACCGGGAGATGATCGAGCAGGCCGCTGCCGCCGGCAAGCACGTGTTCGTGGACAAGCCGTTCACCAACACCGTGGAGGATGGTCTTGCCGCCATCGCCGCGGCCCGGGACGCCGGAGTGCTGCTCCAGGTGGGCCATCAGCGTCGACGCACGCCGGCCAAGCGACGGATCAAGGCCATGCTCGAGGCCGGCGAGCTGGGAGACGT
>JALDXP010000294.1:0-3188 GCA_032154885.1 Actinomycetota bacterium | reverse complement strand
GGTGGCCCTGATCCAGAAGAACAGGAAGATCAGGAAGTAGGTCTTGGCCAGGAACCACACCGTGGGCAGGATCCCGGAGACGATCGCGGGGACCGAGCCTTCGAACGTAGGGCCGTTCCAGCCGCCCAGGAACAAGGAGGCGGCGATGGCGCACATCGAGAAGATGTTCACGTATTCGGCGAGGAAGAACATCGCGAACCTCATCCCCGAGTACTCGGTGTGGAAGCCGACGATCTCTTGCTCTGCCTCGACGAGGTCGAAAGGTGCGCGATTGGTCTCGGCGACGATGGCGATGAAGAAGATGATGAAGGCCACGATCTGGGGGAACACGTTCCAGCGGGGGATGAACTGGAGCACTGGCTCGAAGGCCGGGATGATGTCGCCCCAGGTGCCGGCCTGGCGCTCGACGATCTCCGCCAACGACAACGTGCCCCCGTCTCCCTGGGTGGCGGTGAACATGACCACGGCCACCATTGCCAACCCCATGGCCGCTTCGTAGGAGATTGCCTGGGCCGTGGCGCGCACCCCGCCGAGCAACGGGTACTTGGACCCCGACGCCCATCCTGCCAGCACCACCGAGTACACCGCCAGCGAAGACATGGCGAGGATGAAGAGCAGCCCGATGTTCAAATCGGCGCCCTGCAGGGTCACCTCGTTGCCCGCGATGGTGAACGGCTTGCCCCAAGGGACCATCATGAATATGAGGAAGGCGGGGACCACGGCCAGGAACGGCGCCAACAGGTACATCCCCAGTTCCACCTTGCGTGGAGTGACGGCCTCTTTGAAGAACAGCTTGAGGCCATCTGCGACCGTCTGCAGGATGCCCCAGGGCCCGGCCCGCTTGGGGCCGATCCGGTTCTGCATGTCGGCGAGGATCTTTCGCTCTGCCCACACGTTGATCAACGTGGCGAGCAACAACAGACCGAAGGTGAGGATCACCCGGAGGACGACGATCCAGAACTCGGGCCAGGTCATTTGCCTACCGCCGTCACCCGGACCACGGCCTCGGTGCCTAGCGAACCAGCCCCCGCCTGGTTGAAGGGGACGTAGACGACACCGGGTGGCGTCCCTTCGTCGACGACGACGGAGAACTCGCCCTCCCCGTGTTTTGTGACCACCTTGACCGGATGACCCTCCTGGGCCCCGGCTCTCCTGGCATCCTCGGGGTTGAGATGGGCCACCGCTCCGGGTGCCAGCGGGTGCAGGGACTGGCTGTGCCTCATCATCACCCCATCGTCATAGAGGGTCCTCGCAACATGGAGGATCAGTGGGGCCGATGGAGCCTTGTCCCCTTTGAGGGCAACCGGGATATGGCTGAGCGGCTGGGCACCTGACAGCGGTACCACTGCCCCGTCCCTCGCCTCCCACTCGAGGAGGTCCCAGCTGATCCCTGCATAGGCGGGGGCGACCTCGGACATCTCCTTGGCGATCGATTCGCCGTTGGAGAGACCGATCGGGCGCCCGGCTCGCTCGGCCAGGTCGTTGAGGATCTCCCAGTCGGGTCGGGCCTGACCCTGCGCCGGCGCGATGGAGTTCACCTTCTGCACCCGGCCCTCGAGATTGGTGACTGTGCCCTCCTTCTCGGCGAAGCCGGCGGCCGGGAAGATCACGTCGGCGTCCCGATTGGAGTCGTTCAGGAAGAGATCGATGGAGACCACGTACTCGGCCGATTCCAGGGCCAGGGTCGCCTGCCTCGGATCGGGGACATCGCGGGCCGGATCGGCGCCGACGAGGAGGAGGAAGCGAATCTCTCCCGAGTCGAGGCCTTCGAGCATCGATCTCGTGTCCTTTCCCCTGGCTTCAGGCATATCGCCCCAGGACGTCGCCAGGGCGGCCCGTCCGGCATCCTCATCGGCGACTCGGCCCGGAAGGAGATCAGGGGCGACACCCATGTCGAGGGCGCCGAAGATGTTGCCCCGCCTGGCGAGAGGGAGGATGCGGGCGGAGCCGGCTTTATTGCGCACATAAGCCGCGACCGACTCGGCCAATTTGGGGCCGTCGGCAAACGAGGCCTGGCCGACCAGGGCAACCACCCGTTCGGCGCTCAGGGCCTGGCGAACATCGGGGTGCTTGCCATCGGCGATCTCGTCGAGCAGCTCGAAGCCGCCACCAGGGCGGTAACCGAGTTTGATCGCCGCCCGGTCGTCGAGCCCTGTGGCGCGGGGATGGACGACGACGAGGCGGACGCCGAGCTCCTGGGCCGCCCGTCGGACTCGGAGATAGAGGGTGGGATGCTCCTCCTTGAGGTCGGGCCCCCAGACCACGATGGTGTCGGCGGTGTCGAGATCGGAGATGAGGGCACGATCAGCCGTGGCTGCGAGGAAATGCGACGCGAGCGCATCGTCGAGGCGGGCATCGACGTTGTTCGTCCCCAGCACCACCCTGGCGAACTTGGAGAGGGCGTAGGCGTCCTCATTGGTTCCATGAGCGCCACCGATCACGGCAAAAGCACCGCCACCGTCGTCGTCACGAATCAGACCGATCCTCTCGGCCACGCGGTCGAGAGCATCCGCCCATGTCGTTTCGACCAGTTCTCCGTCACGGCGCACCAAAGGCGTGGTGAGACGAGCCTCCGAGCCGAGATACTGGAAGCCGAACCGCTCCTTGTCGGACAGCCAGCCGTGATTGGTGGCGTCGTTGTCGACCCCGACAAGGCGCAGGATCTCGTTCTGGCTGACCTGGACCGAGAGCCGGGGATGGGCCGTGTCGTGAAGACCGGAGCTCTCCACCATCTGGAGGTCCCAGGGCCGGGCACGGAATCGGTACTGGGCGGCAGTGAGCGCGCCCACCGGGCAGAGTTGGATGGTGTTCCCGGAGAAGTAGGAGGAGAACGGGAGGTCGGGGAACGTGTTGACCTCGGTGACGTTGGCCCTCGACTTGAATTCGATGAGCGGATCGCCGCTGATCTCGTCGGCGAACCGGGTGCATCGGGCGCAGAGGATGCATCGCTCGCGGTCGAGGAGGACCAGATCGGAGATGGCGATCGGCTTCTCGTAGTTGCGCTTGATCTCGACGAAGCGACTCTCGCCCGGGCCATGCGAGAACGCCTGGTCCTGAAGCGGGCACTCCCCACCCTTGTCGCACACAGGGCAATCGAGAGGGTGATTGGCCAGAAGGAACTCGAGGACCCCCTCCTGTGCCTTCTTCACCGTGTCGTTCCTGGTGTCGACCACCATCCCGTCGGCGAC
>JALDXP010000293.1:0-3226 GCA_032154885.1 Actinomycetota bacterium | reverse complement strand
AGGCCGGGATGCGGATCGACCCCCCACCGTCGGTGCCCTCGGCAATTGGGACAAGTCCGTCAGCGACGGCGGCCGCCGACCCTCCGGAGGAACCACCACTATTCCGCGTCGTGTCGAACGGGTTCCGGGTCGGTCCGAACAGGTAGTTGTCGCAGGCTCCCCTGAACCCCATCGCCGGGCTGTTTCCCTTCCCGATGATGATCGCGCCGGCGGCTTCCATCCGCTCCGCCCATACGCAATAGCCATCGATCGAGAACTCGGACATCGCTGGGATGCCCCCGAAGGTCGCCGGCCACCCCGGCTTGAAGTCGAAGAGGTCCTTCATCAGGACCGGCACGCCCAGGAGCGGGCCGCCCGTCCGACCTCGGGCAAGAGCATCCTCGGCCGACCGTGCCGATTCCATGGCCTCGTCGAAACCACGGAAGACGATTGCGTTGAGACTCGGCTCGCGCTCCTCGACCCGACGCAAGGTCTCTTCCATGATCTCGACCGGCGACACGTGATGGCCGGCGATGTCATCGGCGAGCTCCACCGCGGAGCGGTAGGCCACATCAGCACCCATGATTCCCCAGTCGCGGAGTCGGATTCAGAGGCAGCGACTCTATCGACTGGAGTGGCAAACGTTTTCAAGGGCAGGGGGCAAAGCGGTACCCTGCCTCGGTGTCGTCGAAGACACCGATCTCATCACACGACGAGGGCGAAGCGGCCCACTCACTCCGCCATGTCGCACAATTGGCGGGGGTTTCCGTCGCCACGGCGTCACGTGTGATATCTGGATCGAGTCATCCGGTGAGCCCGAAGACCCGCGAGCTCGTGCTGTCCGCCGCCGACAGGCTCTCCTTCGAGCCCAACCGACTGGCGCGCGCACTCGTCACCGCCAAATCACAGACCGTCGGTGTCATCGTGCACGACATCTCGGATCCTTACTTCGGGGAGATCGTCAAGGGCCTCGAAGACGGCCTCCATTCGGAGGACTACAGGCTCTTCGTTGCGAGCTCCGACCGGGATCCGGTGAGGGAGCTCGACTATGTCCGGGCTTTCCACGCCCATCAGGTCGACGCCATCGTCTTCGCGGCGAGCTCACTCACTGACCCCTCCTACGCCGAGACCCTCGAAACACTCTCGGCTCGATTTCGGGCGCGGGGAGGCGTCGTCGTGGTGCTCTCCGACCACCTCCTCGAGGGGCCTCGGGTCAGGTTCGACAACCGGCGGGCGGTCGCCGACATTGTCGCCTACCTCGTCGGGCGGGGGCATCGTCGCGTCGGCTATATCGGCGGTCCTCCGGAGCTCCTCGTGTCGGGAGTCAGACTGGCGGGCTTCACGACCGCCGTCGCGGAATTCGGGCTCGCCACCGGGCCGGAGTACATCGCCAACGGTGGATTCACGGTGACCGGGGGTGGAGCAGCGATGGGCCGGCTCCTCGAGGCTGCCGACGTGACGGCAGTCGTCGCCGCCAGCGACCTCATGGCGATCGGGGCGATGCGTCAGCTGCTGGCCTCAGGTGTCGCCGTCCCCGACGGAATGTCAGTCGCCGGCCTCGATGACATCCCGATCGCAGAGTACGGCCCCGTCCCTCTCACCACCATGCGGATTCCGACCTACGAGATCGGACGACACGGGGCGTTGCTACTGCTCGAGACGCTGGCCGGTGACAAACCCGATGATGTGGTTCTCAGCGGCGAGATCATCGAGCGGGAGTCGGTCGCCAACGTCGAGACGCCGGGATGAGCGTCTGTGTTGACTGCCGCCGGACGGCTCGGTACGGTGCCGGACCGTCCCGGTAATCGTTTGCCATACCTTCCTGATCCGGCCCATAGAAAGCAGAGTCAGTGACCCTGTCCGTGTTCAAGCCCGATGCCCTGGCCGGCCGGGTGGTCCTCGTCACCGGTGCCAGTCGTGGCATCGGCGCTGCCATCGCCAAGGCCTGCGCAGATGCGGGGGCCGACGTAGCGGTTGGCTATCTCGAAGGGACAAAGGGCGCTGAGGCGACGATGGCGGAGGTTCGAGCCCGGGGTCGGGATGCCGACGCCTTTGCAGCCGATGTTCGGGATCCGGACCAGGTAGACGCCATGGTCGCTGCCGTGATCGATCGATTCGGGAGAGTCGACGGGCTCGTCAACAACGCCGGCGTGATGCCCGAGAGTCCGGTCTCCGAGATGACGTTGGACGAGTGGCGGGACGTGATCGACGTCGATCTGACCGGTGCGTTCCTGTGCAGCCAGGCTGCCCTCCCCCATATGTTGGGTCGCGGCTCGGGCTCGATCGTGATGATTTCCTCACGGCTGGGCCAGATCGGCTTTGCGGGTGTCGCCCACTACGCGGCAGCCAAGGCCGGTTTGATCGCCCTGGCCAAGTCCCTCGCCAAGGAGGTCGGACCACAGGGGGTCAGGGTGAACACTGTCGCTCCTGGTGTGACCATCACTGAGATGACATCCGACATCACAACAGGCGAGGTGGGACAAAAGCGCCTCGCCGAGCTCCCTTCGGGTCGTTTTGCCAACGCCGATGAGGTGGCGGCAAGCGTCGTGTTCCTGCTCACGGATGCCGCCGCCCTCTATCACGGGCAGACCCTGTGTCCGAACGGTGGGGGCCACATGCCATGAGCGCGGCGAGTAGACAAGCGCCATGAGACTGGTCACAGCCGAAGAGGCGGTTCGCGCCACGCCCGACGGGGCCACTGTGATCATCGGGGGGTCGGGAGCAGGTCATTCCCTGCCCCAGCTCTTCATCGACACCCTGGCCGAGGTGTATCGGTCTGAAGGGGCGCCCAAGGACCTGACAACGGTGCGGGTTGTCGGCATCGGTGACTTCGCCGATCGCGGATTCTCCCAATTGGCCCTTCCGGGCCTCATGCGGAGGACCATCGGATCGAACATCGGAAACGAGCCGCGCCTCGGTGAGCTCGTCGAGCAGGGCCTCGTCGAGGCCTACTCCTTCCCACAGGGTGTCCTTTCTCAGCTGTGTCGGGAGATCGCCGCCGGAAGGCCTGGCTTGATCACGGCAGTGGGACTCGACACATATGTCGATCCCCGGCACACGGGGGGCAAGCAAGGGACCGCCACCGAGGACCTCGTGGAAGTGGTCGAGCTGGCCGGCGAAGAATGGCTCTTCTTCCGGGCGTTCCCAATCGATGTCGCCGTGATCCGCGGATCGACCATCGACGAGGATGGGAACCTGACCATGGAAGACGAGGCGGTCAGAGGCGAGATGCTGGCCATGGCGATGG
>JALDXP010000292.1:0-3226 GCA_032154885.1 Actinomycetota bacterium | reverse complement strand
CGGAGACTCGACGAGGCTCATCTCGCCGAGGACTACCCAGAGGCAGAGAGATCGAGGATTGCCTCCGTCGTGGGCGTGGCCGCCCTCAAGTTTGGCGACCTGATCAACAACCGCACCTCCGACTACGTCCTGGACCTGGACCGTTTCACCTCCTTCGAAGGGAAGACCGGGCCCTATCTTCAATACGCCGCAGTGCGGATCAAGTCGATCCTGCGTCGGGCGGAATCGGAAGGGGTGGAGCAAGGGCCTCTACGGTCGCCGACCGTCGATGTCGAGCGCGAGCTGATGCTCGAGCTCCTTCGTCTCCCCGAGGTCCTCGGACGCGCCATCGCCCTTCGCGCCCCGAACCATGTCGCCGAGTTCGCATATGACGTTGCTGGCCGTTTCAACCGGTTCTACGACACCTGCCATATCCTCTCCGAGCCGGACATCGCCCGCAGAGGATCCTGGCTCTCGCTCGCGGCATGGGCGCTGACATCGCTCGAGCGTCTGCTCGACCTCCTCGGCATCGAAGTCCCCGACCGGATGTAGCGGTGTCGTTCGTCATCCGCCCGGCCCGGGCCGAGGATGTCGCGTCGATTGGGCGCTGGACCCAGGACACCTTCACTTGGGGTGACTATGTGCCCGAGATGATGGGAGGCTGGCTGGAGGAGCCGGATTCCCTGGTCATCGTCTGCGTCTACGACGACGACATCCCGGTTGCGTTGTCACGGGCGCAGCTCCTCTCACCTACCGAGGCCTGGCTCAGCGCCACCCGGGTTCATCCCGACCATCGGCGGTCGGGCATGGGTATGGCCATGAACGACCATGCCGTGGAGTGGGCCAGATCGCACGGAGCGTTGGTGGCCCGACTCGTCATCGAAGAGACGAACGAGGCCGCCCGCGGCCAGGTCATGCGGTCGAACTATCGACCTGCCGGTCGTTGGGCCTACGCCACCGCCCCTGAATCGACCGGGCGGCGCCTGACACCGGACGAGCGACTGAGGCCGGGCGTCACAGTGGATGCCGACGCCGCCTGGACTTTCTGGTCACAGAGCGATCTCGCCCACGCCGCGCGAGATCTCATCTCGCTGGGCTGGCGATGGAGAAAGGCATTGCGCAGTGACCTGGAGATTGCCGTGAGCACCCACACGTTCTATCAGAGCCCCGGGGGATGGGTCGTCGCCCAGGCCGATGAGGACGGGATCTCGGTGCGGTGGCTGGCGACGACGGCTCCGGACGCTCCCCTTCTGCTCCAAGGCCTGCGCGACCTCCTGCGAGATCGACAAGGCGGACGGGTCGAGGCAATGGTCCCGGTCACCGTCTGGAGCGTTGAGGCATTGCAGCGTGAGGGCTTCGAGGTGCACCCCGCGGAGATCTACTCGAAGCCGCTCTGAGACCTGTTTCTCCCTACCGAAGGGGTACCGCGAGGCCGGGGAGGGGGATCGTCACGTATGAATCCCCCGCCGGCCATTTGGGCCACCGCCCGCTGCGGGGAGGACAGTTCAGATGATCGCCATGGTGGCCACGGCCCAAATCACGAACATGATGGGGATCTCCGTGGAGCGGAGCCAGTCCGGCCCCTCGGGATACCAGCGGGCAGCGAGGGCGGCAGGGACACCGAGGACTGGCATGACGGTCATCCCGGCCAGACCCACCGCCCGGATCCCGGCCACACCGGTAGTGACCGGCAATGGCAAACCTTCGACAAGGTCGTCGACCAGCCCGTGAACGATCAGAAAGAGAAGGCCGACGACAAACACGGCGATGATGCGACCCAAGCCGACCTCCCACAGCTTGAACCCGATGAGACGCCGGCCGCGTCCCAGCGGCCCTTCGGCGGCGACACCGAGGCAGAAGAGGCCGATGACCCCCAGCACCAGCGTCGATGCGAGCATCGCCCCGGTGGACAAGTCCTGGATCACGTTGACGATGTCGAAGCCTGCGAGCAAGACCGAGACGGCCAGACCCACGAGCAGACTCCCGATCACCATCAGGCCAACGTCGAACATGGTCCCGAACGACCCGTAGGCGAGGATCGCGTAGCGCTTGGCAGCGTCGCGGCTGGCGACCCGGGCGATGTCGTCGGTCATCTCGCTCCCTTCACCGAGGCGACCCTACCGGTTGCTGCGATCGCGCTCAGATACCACTCGATCGGGTGCGCGATCTCGTAATCGAACCCCAGGGCAGACCTGAGCTGCATCTCACAACCCGGGTTGGCGGAGGCGACCCTGCTCACCCCGGTTGAACGTATCTGGGCCGCCTTTCGGTTTCCGAGCTCTTGGGATGCCTCCGGCTGGAGGACCGTGTAGAGACCTGCGGCGCCACAGCACATCCCTGCCGGGTCGATCTCCACGACCTCGTATCCACCTGCCTCGAGCAATCGCCTCGGCTCGGCGGTCACTCGCTGGGCGTGTCGGAGGTGACAGGGGTCCTGGATCGCAATCGCGCCCGAGCCTCCGGTTAGCGAGGGGAGAAGGCCGGCTTCGATGGCGCGTGCCACTGCCACGGTGACATCGACTGCCCGGGCTCCGATTTCCTCGCCGCGTTCAACCCAATGGCCGTACTCGCGGACATGGGCCGAGCAGCCCGCAGAGGTGACCACCACCTGGTCGTACCCGGAGAGAACCGCCATATTCCGCGCCGCGAGGCTCCGGGCGGCCTCAGACTTTCCGTCGTGGGCAGCCAGAGCGCCACAGCAGGTCTGGTCGGGGGGAACCTCGACCCGATAGCCGGCCATCTCCAGCAGCTCGATGGCGGCGTGGTTGACAGGTCGGAACCATTCGTCCTGGATACACCCGGCAACAAGAGCGACAGAGCCCGAGACGCCGCTCCCTCCTTGGTGACCCAGGGTGGGCTGCGGCCGGCGATCGAGCGGACGGATACCCCCGGAGAGCCTCCGATAGCGCGACGGTGCCAGGGAAGTGGCCCGCGTTGCCTGGGCCATGCGAAGAGCCGCTGTCCCAAAGCGAAGCGATCGCCTCGAGCCGATAGCCGTGCCGAGCAGGAACGATCGAAGCCGATGGCCGAAAGTGGGGCGTTGCGCTGCGATCTCGGCCCGGGTTCCCTCGAGTGCCCTCCCGTAGGGGACCATCCCCGGGCACACCGGCTCACAGGCGCGGCAACCGAGACAGAAGTCGATCAGACCTTGAAAGGGACCGTCGAGCTCGAGGACACCATTGTGAACCGCCTTCATCGCCTGGATACGACCTCGGGGCGACGCCGTTTCCCGCCCGGTCAAGCGGAA
>JALDXP010000291.1:0-3230 GCA_032154885.1 Actinomycetota bacterium | reverse complement strand
TCGGCCTCTCCCATGGCCGCCAGCACCTTCGCCACCTCGGTCTTGCCGACTCCCGCTTCTCCCTCGAGGAAGAGGGGTCGCCCCAGTTGGACGGCGAGGTGGATGGCAACGACGAGGCTCTCGTCGGCGAAGTAGTCCTGGTCGTCGAGACGTTTCTCGAGCTCGCCGATCGTGTCGGGGATCACGGGAGGAAGCCTAAACGGCGCCGTACAATCGGTCTGTGTACGGGGTGGCGCTCACTGTTCTTGCTTGTTTGCGCTCGGGAACCCGCGCCGATGTGGCGTGGCTCGTCGAGGCCGATGGATTGCCTGTTGCGGACTGGTCCGACGCAGTCGTGTTCACCCCTGGCGGTGGCCGGATTGGCTCAATGGCGGGGGGCGCCCTCGACGGCCAACTGGCCGATCAGGCGGGTCTTCGGGATGTCGGTCGGTTGATCGACATCCAGGTCAGTGAGATCGATGCCTTGATCGCTGGCCTCCCCTCGACAGGCTCGGCAAGATGCGTTCTCGTTCCTGCCGACACACTTCCCGAAGGGCTTTGGGATCTGGCAATCGCCCGGGAGCCGATATGTCTGGTATGCACGCTCGATGGCGACGACGTGGCGGCCATCGACCTCTATACGACGAGCAACGTGGTGGACGGCGGGGAGACCGTCGAGCGTCTCTTCTACGCCGGCAATAGCGGGTCGACGATGACAGGAGGTCTCGTCGTGTCGTTGTTTCGGGCTGTGCCACAGCTGGTCGTAGTCGGAGACACCGACGTGGCGGGCGCCCTGGTCGAGCTCGGGTCGCGCATCGGGTGGAATGCCCGGGTGGCCGCCGATGCCGCTTCGGCAACCGGGTTGATCGCCACGCTGTCCGGCCAGGACAAAGTCGTGGTGGCCGCGCATGACCTCGAGCTGGCGGGAACTGCGCTCATGGCTGCGCTGGACAGCGATGTGGGCTACATCGGCGCGCTTGGTGCGCGCCGGATGCAAGAGAACAGGGCCGACTGGCTCGCCTATCGGGGAGTAACCGATCTCACCCGAATCCATGGCCCGGCCGGCCTCGACATAGGCGCCGACACACCGGCCGAGATAGCCGTCTCGATCCTGGCCGAGGCCATCGCCGAGAATGCCGGTGATCACGCCGTTTCGGGCGGTTAGCCGTGGAGTACTCGGGGGCCCTCCACTACACTCGATGGTTCACGATCACAGGCGAGAACTTCCCGGGAGAACTGGATGACCGCCCAGCACGAGACCACTGCAGACGCCTTGAAGTCGATCTGGATCAGCAGTCACGACCATGACCCGCTCGATGAGGACTGCAGCCCGACCAAAGCCTGCCGCAACATGAAAGACGTGACCTTCGACGGTTACGCCGAGCCGGGCACGGACCTGGGAGCAGCTTGGCGGGCCAAGCTGGCGAGGGAGGGAAAGTTGTCGACCTCCGGGGGGAGCGTCCGCGACCTGATCATCGGTCCGGGCGAATAGCCCTGGGCGTATCGACGACCACCCACGCACACGGGGCCAGTTCGTGAGCAACCCGGCACCACCAGGCAGCGTCGATGAGGTGATCGCGCGTCTAGGGGAGGGTCGGTATCTGGCCGACCGCGGCCTCGCGACGGCCGTGTATGTGGCATTGACACTGGGCCGCCCGCTCCTGCTCGAAGGTGAGGTTGGCGTCGGCAAGACCGAAGTGGCCAAGGTCCTCGCCACTGTGCTCGATCGCCGGCTGATCCGTCTTCAGTGCTATGAGGGGATAGACACCAACCAGGCTCTCTACGAATGGGACTACGCCCGTCAGATGCTCCAGATCAGGGCGCTGTCGGAGCACGACCTTGCCAACGAAGACCACGTCGACAAGCTCTTTGGCCCCAAGTTCCTGCTCGAGCGCCCGTTGCTGACGGCGGTGCGTGCAGGTGACCGTGCCGTGCTCCTCATCGACGAGATCGACCGGGCCGACGACGAGTTCGAGGCCTTCCTCCTCGAGTTGCTGTCCGACTATCAGATCACGATTCCGGAGATCGGCACGATCGCCGCCTCCGCGCCGCCACTCGTGATCCTCACTTCCAATCGCACTCGCGAGCTGCACGACGCTTTGAAGAGACGGTGCCTATACCACTGGGTCGGGTATCCCAGCGCCGAGCGAGAGGTCGAGATCGTCCTGGTCCGGGCCCCAGGAGCCTCAGAGACGCTGGCGCGCAAGGTCGTTGCCGCCGTGGGACGTCTCCGTCAGCTCGATCTGGCCAAGCCACCCGGCGTCGCCGAGACCCTCGACTGGGTCGCAACGCTGAATGTGCTGGGCGCGGAAGACCTCGACCCCGGCACGGTGCAAGACACCCTCGGCGCCGTGGTCAAGGAGCGCGACGACCTGGAAACGGTCCTCGACCATGTCGAGGAGCTCGTCGCCGATGGCTGACGGCTCGATCGGGGTCGATGAGGCCGGTCCGAGCGACCGGACATCATTCATCGGGATGCTGGTGGGCTTCGGGGACGCGCTTCGTGACGCCGGGGTCCCGATCGGCTCGGGAGACGTGCTCACCTATTGCGCTGCGATGGCGTTGCTCGACCCGGGCGACGTGCTCGACCTCTATTGGGCCGGCCGCACATCGTTGGTGGCGCGGCACGACCACATCCCGATGTATGACCGGGTGTTCCGCACCTACTTCCTCGACCATCCCGACGACCTGCCGGACCCTGCGCGAGCGGTTCTGAAGCAGTCACAAATCGAGAACCAGTCGGTGATAGAGGTTCCATTCGCTGAGCAGCCACAGCCCGGGAAGGAAGAGGAGGCGCGTCTGGGATTGATGGCGTCCGACATCGAGATCTGGCGAAACAAGGCTTTTTCGGCGTGTACCGACGAGGAGCTTGCGGCATTGCGCCGCATCATGAATCAGGTGAAGGTGATCCCTCCCCGCCGCCGTTCTCGGCGCACGACACAGTCTCGGGCGGGGAGCCGACCCGACCTTCGTCGCACCGTTCGGACCACGATGCGGACCCACGGCGAGCCTTCGGAACTGTTCTGGCGGCAGCGCCGGCTGAAGATGCGCCCGCTCGTCCTCATCCTCGACGTGTCGGGCTCCATGGCCGAGTACTCCCGCAATCTCCTCCAATTCGCCTATTCGACCCGGCGGGCGGCCACCAGGGTCGAGGTGTTCTGCTTCGGTACCCGACTCACCCGCATCACCCGGGCTTTGGAGCGCCGTCGTCCCGACGACGCCCTCGACCAGGCGGCCAAGTCCGTCTTCGA
>JALDXP010000290.1:0-3257 GCA_032154885.1 Actinomycetota bacterium | reverse complement strand
CTTCTTGACCGCCTGGAGAGTGGCGATCTGGTCCGTGATCTCGTTCCGCTGCTTGAGCAGAGCGAGCACGTCTGGCTCGATGGGGAATCCCATGCGATGCCTCCTTGTGGAAGGTTTCCGGTTCCCAGCACCGGCTACCGCATAGGTTATCGGACGGCTAGGACGGAAACGGGTTATCCACAAGCGAAGGCCCCGACGGCAACATGAGTACCGCGGGGCCTTCACTCCACAAGAAGGTATCACCCAGAGCTGGTCGTCCCTGACCCGCAAACGAAGGCGAACCTACTTCTCAAAGGCTACCACCGGAGCGTCGCAGAAGGATCTCATGTCCTCCCCGGCGGCGGTTGGGCTGGACGAGAGCCGGCCACCGCGTCATCAGCGCCTGGGCCTCGGCAATGGCGATGGTCTCCCGGTCGATCAAGGTGTCCTGTAACCCACCGGGAGTTTTCCCTACCTTGGAGGCGTGCATCGAGAAAAAGTCGAAGCGCAGCACCCCACCGTCCGACTCGTAATGGAGAAGGGTGCGCTCATAGTCCTCTTTGGCCTCGAGAGTGACTTCCAGGTCGGGCCGGTTCAGCACCCCGTAGTGGGCGCCGTAGGCGTAGTAGAGGCCGATCTTGGTGCGAGGGGCCATGTAGAAGGGGTTCGGCGTCGGGGCCGCGCCCCACAAGGTGACGTGCTCTTCCCGGGCCACGGAGAAGAACTGTTCCCAATAGGGAGTGACGTCACGGACTGGATCGACCTTGCCTCCCGACAGGGCAACCCAGCCCGTCACGTCGTCGTCACACCACACCACCTCTGCCTTCTCGGGAGTCATCAAGGAGGCAAAGTTCCGGTTGGCGTGGAGAGTGGGTTGGCCCGCCTCCACCCTCATACCCCGTGGGGCCTCGGCACGATACTCGGCCTCTTGTCCTGGGGTGACCCAAATCGTGACTATCTCGGGATCGATCCCGGCCAGGATCAGCGCATCCGGTGTGGTCATGGTCCGGGCTCGGTTGTGCGACGGGATATAGACCCTCAAAACACCGGGTCCATCGGGGAGTCCCGCAGCATGTGGTCCTCGCGCTCGGTGCGCTTCTCCCCGCCACGCTTCTGCTCGACGGCCCAGGTGTGGCAATCCTTCATCCCCTTCAAGCTGTAGTAGACGACGGAGATGCGATAGCCGTCCTCGCTCACCTTCGTCATGGGCGTGACGCCGTGGACGATGCGCCAGCCTGGGAAGTAGACCACCCACCCGTCCCGGCAGGTGAACGAGCAGTCGTACTCCGGGAGGTGCAGCTCACCACCTCTGACCCCCCGGCGCACAACCGGCATAGCCGACCAAGAATGGAAGTTGGCCCCGTCCCGGTGATAGGGCAGCTGGCTCGACAGGTTGATGACGCCGCTCGTCCAGATCGTCTCCTCGCCCAAGCGCCACTCGGGGAGGACCGAAGCCACCTCTCTCCGATCAGCGGCGGCGATGTCGGGAAGATGGGCCTCGACCCAAGCGGCGAGGTCGTTGGCGGTTTCTTCGAGAACAGCTTCGATGTCGGGGCGGGTGTAGTAGAGGGCCGAGGGCCGACACGACTCCCGTTTCAGCACGGCCTTGCGGGGGGCCATCCCGAAAGTCGAGGACACGTTCCGCAGCCCCTGGCCGGAGCGGAGGGTGGACGACCAGGGCGTGTCCATCACGGCCCAGCGAAAGGTGGCGACGTCACCGGGGAGGGGTGCGTAGGCGAGCACAGGCTCCCCGGTGTCGACGTCAACCCATATCCCCTCCTGCTGGATCGGAAGGGCGTAGGGCTGATCCTCGACCATCGATCCGACCTTGGCGCTGGCTTGGTCGGGGTCGAGGACTCTCTTGATCTCGAAGGTCTTCACTCTTTTGGCTCCGGTGGAGGCTGCTTGGGGAACTTCTCAGCGAGGAGGTGGAGCACTGCCTCGGCGTTGGTGTTGACCTGATAGCGGAAGCGAAGCTCGTTGAGCCGGTCCACCATCCACAGATACGTCTCGCCCTCGTAGTCCAAGAGGATGGTGCGGATGGTCTTGGCGAGATACCCCTGCGCCCAAGAGTCGAGGTTGTCCTCCTCGTTGTCGACCATGTCCCGGGCCACCGTCTCGGAGATTTCTTGCGCCCGGGCCAGAAGGTCGTCGAGGTCGAAGGAGTCATAGCCGGTGCCGACCAGGTCGCCAATGCTCTCGAGGAGAGCAACCAGCTCGGCGTCCCGGTAGTCGCCGGTGTCCGAGGAGCGGTTGTCGACCAGGAGGATCTTCGTGGCCTGCTCGTCGTCCACGTCGGTGTAGATCACGTCGGCCGTGTCCCACCCCAGCTGTTCCATCCCTTCGTGGCGCCCGTTCCCGGCCAGGATGTATTTGGTCGAGGTCTGGACGAGGAGGGGGAGGAATTGTCCGTGAGTCCTCAGGCTCTCCTTGATGATGTCGAGGTTGTGGGTGCGGGCGTTGCGGGGGTGGCGGGTGATCGATGCGAGAGGGACACGCTCGACCGTCAGGGCGTCAGGCATGGCCATCAGCCTACGACCTCGCTCAATTGGATGGTGACTCCCGGCTCCCCATACGCCTTCGTCGCCTGGAGCCGGACCATTTGTGCGTCGTCGTCCCACACCTTCGCCATGGTGAGAGCATCGGCCACCGCCCTCACCAGCTTGTCAAGGTCAGGCGCGGTCGTTTTCCACTTCGCGCGATCGCGCGAGCGGGCGGGCCGGGGAAACTCGAAATAGCACATGAGCCGAACCGGGGTTCCTCTTGGGAAGGCACCCCGGTATCGGAGCATTTGATATGCAATCAGGTCCCGCCACGTCTCCAGCTTCTCGTGGTTCTCGTGGATCATGCGCTTGCCCACCGAGCGCATCGAGCCTTGAGCCACCGGGAGGCCGTCGATGTGGATTCGGATCACTCGACGAACTCGATGCTGGCTGAGTAGACCACCTTCCCAAAGAGAGGGTCAGGCTCCTCGGAGGTGAGCCGCCAGCCGGAGGCGTAGTCGAGACAATCGTGGACGATGTCCTCGGGTTTCGAGTCCCAAGACTCCCCACCCACTTTGTCGGGACCGTGCAACTCCCAATTCCATGCCGCCTCGTCGAGGTCGACGGTGATTCTGATTCGTGCGGTTACCACCAGTGGAACTCCACTCCTGCCTCCAAGAGGCTTAGAACGACGAGCCAGGCGACGATGATGAATCGGAACAGCCACTCTCGGTCGCTCATGGGTTGATCGCTTCTCGGACTTGCTCGGGCCAAAGCTCAGACGGGCAGCCGCAG
>JALDXP010000289.1:0-3278 GCA_032154885.1 Actinomycetota bacterium | reverse complement strand
GAGGCGAGCCCGTACTTGACACCGTTGGCCCAGTCCAGGGCCGCCTGCTCGTCGTTGAACTGCTGCACCGTGATAACCGGGCCAAAGATCTCCTCCTGGCTCATCTCGTCCTCTTGGGTGAGCCCGCTGAGCACGGTGGGCTCGAAGAACCAGCCGGCCCGGTCGAGACGGCTGCCACCCGTGACCACCTCTACGTGCCCGGGGGCGCGCTCCAGGAGCCCGCTGACCCGGTCTAACTGGTCCGAGTTGTTGAGCGGCCCGTAATCGGTGCCATCGTCGTAAGGATCCCCGGTAGTGGTCTCCTTCGCCCTTTCGGCCAGGGCCGATACGAATTCGTCGTGGACCCGGCTGCCGACCAAAACCCTGGAAGCGGCAGTGCAATCCTGACCAGCGTTGAAATAGCCCGCGCCCGCGATGGCTTCGGCGGCAGCTTCGGCATCTGCGTCGTCGAAGACGATGACCGGTGCCTTGCCACCCAGTTCGAGGTGGACTCGCTTCAGATCACTCGAGGCGGCGGTGGCCACCTCCTTCCCGGCTCGAATGCTCCCTGTGACCGAGACGAGGGATGGGATCGGATGCGAGACCAGGGCTCGTCCGGTATCTCGATCGCCCGCGATGACGTTGAGCACGCCAGGCGGGAGGAATTCGGCTGCCAGCTCGGCCAGCTTCAGCGAGGACGCCGGGGTGGTGTCCGATGGTTTGAGGACGACCGTGTTACCCGCAGCCAGCGCAGGAGCGAACTTCCAGACCGCCATCATCAACGGGTAGTTCCACGGCGCCACCTGGGCGCAGACACCCAAGGGCTCTCGGCGGATCATGGAGGTGTGATCTCTCATGTACTCCCCCGCCGACAGGCCTTCGAGATGCCGGGCCGCGCCGGCGAAGAAGCGAACCTGGTCGGCCGCCGGAGGGATCTCCTCGGACAGTGTCAGGCCGTAGGGCTTGCCGGTGTTCTCGACCTCGATCCTGGTCAGCTCCTCGGCATTGGCCTCCAGGGCATCGGCAATGCGAAGAAGGGCGAGGCTCCGCTCCGATGGCGTGGCGTCGCGCCAGCCCGGGAATGCGTCCGCCGCGGCCCGGCATGCGGCATCCACGTCGGCCGCGTCCGAGAGTGGCGCCGAGGCGTACTCCTCGCCTGTGGCCGGGTTGATCACCGGCATCGTCCCGCCCCCCACAGACGGCTGGTGTTCGCCTCCATAGAAGTTGGAGAGGGTCTCGGTCGCGGTTTGGGTCATGAGACTCCTTTGGAACGGGGGCGGAGCGCCACGATACCGATCGACGTTGCCCCCTGCCGTGGTCAGCGAAATCGACCTCTCTCGATCACACCACGACCCGGTAGAGGTCCCATTCCCCGGGCACGCCCTTGAGCTCGTGCCTGCCCCGGGAGCCAAATTCGAAGCCGGAGCCGATGACCATGTCTCGCACGGTCTGCGATACGACCACCTCTCCGGGTGAGGCGAGGGCGGAGACTCGGGCACCGATGTGGACTGCCAATCCGGTCACGTCGCCGCTCTCGAACACGACTTCGCCACTGTGAAGCCCCACCCGAACCTCGAGGCCTGCGCTCCGGCTGGCATCGCACAGGGCGAGGGCGCATTGGATCGCCGGGGTGGGGGCGTCGAACACGATTAGGAAGCCATCACCCGCTGTGTTCATCTCACGACCACCATGACGTGCAAAGAGGCGCCGTGACTCGGCGCGGTGTGCCTCGAGGAGCCCGCTCCACACCCGATCGCCGACTCCGGCTGCTCGCTCGGTCGATCCGACCACGTCGCTGAAAAGGACTGTGGCCACACGACGGTCGACGGCGCTTCCCACCCTCGTGCCGAGGAGGAACTCCTCGACTTCGTCCATGAGACCGTCGACGTCGCCGAGGTATCCGGGTGTCTCATCGCCCCGAACCTCGACGTAATGGCCGTTCGGCAGACGGTCGGCCAGCGAGCGCATCCCCTCGGCCGGGATGAAGGGAGAATCTCTTCGGTGCAGCAGCAAGGCGGGTGCGGTCACCGACGGTAGGAGGGGGCGCACGTCGATCTCCAACATTCGCCGCATCAGATCGGCCGCCATGCTGGGAGTGGCCGACATCCGCTCCAACTTGCGAAACCAGCTCACGATCCGCTCATCTTCTGTCACCGAAGGGGCGATGAGCGGAAGGAGGATGGCTTGGCCCCACATGCCCTGTTCAATCACTCCGGCCACCGTCTCGAACGTTTCGGGGTCGAGGCCCCAGGGATGGTCCTCATCGGGGACCGAGGTGGCGAGCACCTCGCCCAACACGAGCGCGGACACCCGCTCTGGGTGCATGGCCGCCACGGTCATCGCGATCGCCGCCGCATCGACCCAGCCGACGAGAGCTGCCCGCTCCATACCAGCTGCGTCCATGACCGCCAGGACGTCAGGCACCAGGTCGTCGGTGCTGGCCTCGATCGAAGGCCTGTCGGAGAGACCTGTCCCCCTCTTGTCGAACAGTGCGACACGTCCCATCGCTGCGTAGCGCTCCAGAAACCGCCGGCATTCGGGCAGCTCCCAGAGAACCTCGAGATGGGAGACCCAGCCGATCATGCACAGGATGTCGAGCGGCCCGTCTCCGAAGACCTGATAAGCGAGGTCGACGTTCCCGGAACGGGTGAATCTGACCTCGGGTACGAGCGACACTGTTTCGCCGAGCCTAACTATGAGGGGCGATCAGCCCTCGCTCGAGCAAACGCTCGAAGTGGCGAATGGTTGAAGCCACGCCAACCTCGAGAGATGTCTCGGGGACGACTCCGATGATGGATTCGATGTCGTCGATCTGCGGTTGGGCAGGGAACGGGAGTGGCGTCTTGTCGAATGTGATCGACCCGACCGAGCCGGGCGCCGCCATCTCGATGCAGGAGACGATCGTCGCCATGTCGATGGCAGGTGTGGGGAGGTTGAGCACCACAGCCCCCTGGTAGCCCGAATCCGCCGCTGCCACCAGGACACTGGCGACATCCTGGCCGTGCTGCATCTGTAGGGAACCGCCGAACGCGATGTGATACGGCCGGCCCGCTGCTGCGTGGAGCATGGCCTTTGTCGGGCTGGACGTGAGTCCCTGGTCCCGCCCCACGCCATAGCCGGTGTGTGGGCGGATTCCGATCGAGGCCACCCCCTCGTCATTCCACATCCGATGGGCCGTGCCTTCGTTGGCCTTCTTGAAGATCCCGTACATGGTCGAGGGCGGCAGATCGCCTCCATCCGGGCTCAGGGCTGCGACCGAACTGGCAAACACCACCGGAGAACGGAGTCCGGCGTCACGG
>JALDXP010000288.1:0-3293 GCA_032154885.1 Actinomycetota bacterium | reverse complement strand
GAGGACATGGACGTGGTCGATGAGCTGATCGGAGTCGAAGAGGCGTCGGGCGAGCTCGTGGGGCGGGTCGGCACCGTCGGGGGCTCCAGGGGTGATTCCGACTCCGTCCTGGCCGGTCAGCGAGCGATCGGTGGAGAACATTGCGACCGAGCCCATCGGATTGGCCTCGACCTGGATCAGTTGGCCCATGTGTGACGCAAGTTACTGCCCTGGGAACAACGCGGACCGCGTCCGGGTTGGTGCGGGCAATGGACACAGCCGTAAGGGAAGCTCTCGATCGAGGTGGCACCGTGGACATCACGACGATTGGTCGGAAGTCCGGGTTGCCCCGTCGAATCGAGATCTATTTCCACCAGTTCGACGGGAAGTTCTATCTGACCGGCCGACCTGGCTTCAAACGCGATTGGGTCGCCAACATCGTGGCCAATCCTGAGTTCACCCTCCACCTGAGACAGGGAGTCGAGGCTGACATCCCGGTCCGCGGTGAGCCCGAGCCCGACCCCGACGAGCGTGGCCGGATTCTCTTCCGGGCGCTGACCGAGAGCTGGGGCTCGGACCCGGAGCGGTCGAGAGCGGCCCTCGACCGTTGGGTCGCGACCGCTCCCTTCATTCGTTTCGAGCTGGTTGATCAGACCTGAGTTGGTGGCTCGGTCGTGCGCTCCGCCACATCGCGGATCCCGAGCCCGATCAGGATGAAGACGACGCCCATGCCTACGCCGATCGCGGCGACTCCGAAAGCCACGATCGAGGTGAAGAGTGATGACTGGAGAAACGCCGAGTCCATCGCTACCTCGCGGAGCGGGTCCTCCCTGGGCAATTCGGCATAGGTCAGGCCACCCGTGATCTCCAAGGTGTGCTTTTGGATGACATTGGCCTGGCAATAGGCGGTGAATGGGTCCTGCACAGTTCGCCCGGGGAGGCAGGCATCGTCGGAGGTGACGATCTTTTGCTCGGCGAGGGTGTTGCTAACCACCACCCAGGTCGCGATGCCTCCAATCACCAGCACGATACCTAGGACGATCGCTGCGACCGATGCGGTCTTTCTCATGGTCTGACACCTTCCTCGCTGGGATGAGGTCAAACCTACTGCTATGGATCCCGCCGGTGAGGGTCGAAAGTCACATGCTCCCGGGAAGGGTCAGTGCCCACCCTCGACGAGCATCGTTGCTGTCGCCACGGTGCCGAGTGCGCCATCTGCCCGATAGACGATGCGCAAGCTCGTCGCTGCGGGCAGTCTGATCTCAAAGCGTCGGAGAGGCTCGAGGGCGGCGCCCTTCGCCCATGGGCCATGATCTCTGACGATCCGCTCGTCCACCCACAGACCTGGTATGGCGGTTACGGCGTCGTCTATCGAGGCTCCTCGGGGGAAGCCGGGGGAAATCACATCGGCGTGGACGATCACCGCCTTGCCCGGGCCCTCGTTCCACAGCTCGAAAGTATCCGGATGTCCGGCGACACGTTCGGCCCGCACGTCCGGCTTGGCCTGATTGACGGCGATTCCAGCGAACACGATGCCGATCGCCGCAAGGGCGATTATCGCGATCTCCATGGAAGAAATGCTAAGTCGGATCCCACTTCATCCAATGGTTCCAGGGACCTAAGGGGTGGGCGGCGACGAGATCCCCTGGCGATGGGATCCCCCTCCGGCCCTTTGGGCCACCTCCCCCGTGCAGGGGAGGAAACTGGCGGAGGCGGACGGGAATCGAACCCGCCAGGGGCCGACAGACCCCTCGCCGGTTTTGAAGACCGGGGGACCCACCAGGCGTCCGGACGCCTCCAGGGTGGCCGGAGGAGCATAGGTCTCCCGATACTCAGGACCAGGGGGGTTGAACCCCCATCGAGCAGATTGCATGTGCCGGTACTATTCAATCCCGGATGCCTGAGCGTTCATTTGGAAGAACAGTGCGCTACCGCCGCACCAAGATCGGCTTGAGCCAGGCTCAGTTGGGAGAATTGGTGGGTCGATCTGCCAGCTCTATCAGGAGCTGGGAACGCGATGTGGCCACTCCCACCGATCCGTCGGTGCTCACCGCCCTCTCCGCGATCCTCGACATCGACGGACGCGCCTTGTTCGACAAGGCCGGAGTCGAGACTCCACCCGAGGAGGCACATCCGACCGTCGAGGAGTCGCTGGCCAGCCTGGCCCCGCTCCCACTCGAGGAGCCGATCGAGGAGAGGATCGACCCGGACCCTCTGATAGCCGCCGCAGCTACAGCCTCGGTCCTCGCGCCTGATCTCGATGCCGATTTCGAACTCGAGGCGGAGGTCAAGGAGCACGTTCCATCCGATCCGGAGTCCGAGGTCATCGAGCACCCGGAGCCGGAAATTGATACATTCTCCTTGCCGCCGGACTCGGTGGCCAACTCTGAAACGGCGGGAGCAGCTCAGATGACAACCTCCAGTGAACCTGGCTACGTCAGCCCGCCTGAGCCCTACTTGATCACCGCCCCTACGCCTCCTGTGGTCGAGCCCTCCTACATGGAGGACGAGAGCCAGCGACAGATGTACCGGGTCCGGAACCTGGCCACTGTGGTCCTAGTAGTCGCTCTCGCCATCGTCCTCCTCTGGTCGTTGAGCAATGCGGTCGAGGCGGTGGGCTCGTGGTGGGAGGAGTTCACCAACACCCTTCGTCTCTAGCGGCGCTCTAGCGTTGGCCCGACAGCCAACATGAGCATCGAACAGGGCGTCGCCATCGTCGGTGGGGGACCGGCAGGTCTCTATTTGTCGATCCTCCTCAAACAGGCGCGCCCGGAGCTCTCTGTATTGGTCTACGAGAGAAACACCCCTCAGGACGCATATGGATTCGGGGTGGTTTTCAGCGACGAGACCCTGGACAACTTCGAGGTGGCGGACCCAATCTCGCATAGGGCGATGACGAAGGCGTTCCGGCACTGGGGGGAGATAAAAACCCACCATCCCGACGGTGCCGACGTCATCTCCGGCGGCCACGGATTTGCAGCCATAAGCCGTCACACTCTCCTCGAGACGCTGACCGAACGTGCCGGCCGGCTGGACGTCGACCTGCGGTTCTCGACCGAAGTCAAGAGCTTGTCGGACGTCGACTCGGTCGGGGTGGTCGTAGGGGCCGACGGCGCCAACAGCATCGTGCGGCGGGAGCTGGAGGCTCATCTGAGGCCGTCGCTGGAGCCCTCTCGCAACAAGTACGTCTGGTTCGGCACTCCCAAGGTTTTCGAAGAATTCAACTTCATCTTCGAAGACACGCCCTCGGGGATGGTGTGGGCCCACATCTACCCGTACAGCGACGAGGGCAGCACCTTCATCGTGGAGATGCG
>JALDXP010000287.1:0-3306 GCA_032154885.1 Actinomycetota bacterium | reverse complement strand
CCCCCCCCCCCCCCCCCCCCACCACTGCTATTGCAAAGGCACTGTTATCCGGTGCTGACCTCGACCAAGGTGAGATCGAACAGCCCAGCACTGTCGTTGTGACCGACCGCGCCCAGGTAGGTGGTCCCAGGCTCCAAGCCTGACCATCCGGCCACGATGGTCTCGGTCGCACCCAGGACTGCGTCGGGCGGCTCAGTCACGATGCTGAGCGATCCTGCATCGGCAGCTAGGGGGACATCCCAGGTGTGAATCTGATAGCCGACGGGCACACCCGTGGTTTGCCAGCCGTGGACAAAGAGGGTGTAGGAGCCGTCATCGGGCTGGGTCAGCTCGATCTGCTCGACCGTGCCGCCCGCCGTCGAGCTCGCTACCAACTCCCCGTCCTTGTAAAGGTAGAGGTCGATGTCGATGGCCTCGTCGGGTGGCGTCAGGTCTTCGGTGTTGAGAGTGAGCCTGAAAAAGGCCGTACCGCTCAATGTGAAGTCGTGAGCCGTCGTCCCGGTGGCGTCATTCGGGTCGAAGACCTGGTCCGGGTCCTGATCGACCGATCCGGTGATCGGCACATCAGCCGCCAACCCATGAGCTGTTGCGTCGTACTCGCCCTCATAACCGAACGTGATGTCGAATGAGGTCGTGCCTTCTATTCCCGTTCCGGTGACGGCTTCGGGCGCGTCCAACTGGGACGCGGCTACTGCTATCGGGCTTCGGGCCGAGAAGCCCTGCCCTTCCCAGGTCAGTGATCCGAACCTCCACTCTCCGACCGGGCCGTCAAGGTTGTCGAAAGTGACCTCGAACGTGCTGCTCTCCCCTGCCGGGATCGTCAGAACAGATGGGCTGACCGTCACGTCGTAACCGCTCGGCTCTTCGACCACAGCATTGAGTTCGAGACTCCCACCAGTCACGTTGGTGACGGTCCGTTCCACGGTAAGTGTCCCGGGGACCCCCGAAGCCCCAATCGAGGGGTAGTTGAGATTCTCAGACTCGATCGGGATTCCCGCCGCATCGAGTGAGCTGCAGGTTGCCGCTGGATTGACGAAGATCTCCGGCGCGGCGTCGCAGAGGAATCCGAGATACTCGCTGAAACCGGCTTCGTACACGATGCCGGGGTTGAACATCGAGTTGGCTGCGTCCGCCGGGCCACTGGGATCGACGTGACCCGCTCCCATGTCGAACGGATCGGCAGGCGTCGAGGCGTCCTCCTTTGTGACGTCTTGCCTCGCCGTGGTCATCATTGCTGACTTGGCTGCCGCTGCTGACCAGTCGGGATGGGCTTGCTTGATCAGGGCGAACAATCCGGCCCCGTGAGGGCTCGACATCGACGTGCCCTGTATCGCCTGGAACAGCTCTCCGCCGACATCGAACCCCTCAGCCGGCGAGTTGCCGGCCAGGATCTGCTGGCCCGGAGCGGTCACGTCTGGCTTGATGATGTCGGGAGAGGCGGGCAACCCGGTAGGACCACGTGACGAGAAGTACGCCATGAACGATCCTTGCCTGGTTGCGGTGACCCCGCCGATGATCTCCGCCTTCGAATCCCGCTTACGAGTCGCGGCGATGTACGCCTTGATGGCGAGCCCGTCGGCGTTGCTGACGTGCACGGTGGGGATGAAGTGGTTGTCGGATGGAAGAGTCTGGTTCGGGAGCTCGTTGTAGAGGATCATCCCAACGCCGCCTTCGTCGCGGACCGCCTGGCTCTTCGCCGCCCGTCCAGTGGAACCCTTGCAAAGGACGATGTCGCCCTTCGGCTTCGGTCTGAACTTGACAGCGGGATCGCATGACTCGTTCCGCAGATCGGCTGCATCGACTAGTTGGGCAGTGCCCACGCCGGGCGTCACCGAGGCGCCGAAGAACTCCATTCCGTTAGCCAACATCACGGTTCCCTGGAAGGCACGGTCGTGGTGGCTGGCTCCGACCGAGGTGACCCAAGGCACCGACGCCGGACTGCCGACGGTCGATGGGTCGGGACCAGCGTTCCCGGCCGAGGTTGCCACGTAAACCCCGGCATCGGCCGCGAACAGGAAGGCGATGTCGTCGGGGCCGATCAGACCAGGTGTGTCGCTCCCGATCGAGTAGTTGATCACGTCGACACCGTCGGCGACAGCCTGGTCGATGGCGTCTGCGGTGTCACCCCCGAAGCAACCCTGATCGCCGCAGGCCTTGTAGGACACGATATGGGCCCGGTTCGCAAGCCCCGAGATGATGCCGCGGTCGATACCGAAGATCTGTGCAGGGACATCGGCGTTGCCTCCAGCAGTGCTTGCGGTGTGGGTGCCGTGACCATCGGGGTCCCTAGCCGAGTTGTAGAGCTCCGGGCCGATCAACTCGTTGTAAAGCGTCCGCATGTCGCGGGCGCCAATCAACTTGTTGTTGCAGTTGAACGCGAGGTCATCCGGATTGTGCGCTGTGTCACCGAAGTCGCAACCGGGAAGGATCACCTCGTTCGCCGGATCGGGATCGACGTCGACGTCTTCGATGGAGATCGGTGGTGCCGCATAGGAACCGTCGTCGGCAAAGGATGGATGTTCGGGCCAGATACCCGTGTCGATAACGCCAATCACGACGCCCTCTCCAGTGATGCCCGAATCCCAGGCCCCACCGTCGTCGGTCAGACCCAAGAAGTCCGGTGAGGTGTCCGTATGGAGTTGACGCAGCTCATCGGGAACGACGGAGATCACGTTCTTCTGGGCGGCCAACTTCTCGGCTTCGTCAGGCGTGAGCACTGCCGTGAACCCGTTCAGGGCGAACTCGTAGTCGATCAGGATGGCCGACGGAGAGACACCGGCGGCCGCGGCCGCGTCGACGTGCTGGCTCTGCAGGTGGCCCCGGTATGCCCTGACAGCCGACGAATTGCGGTTGACCTTCTCTCCTTCTGGAGGCGCTGTGCGTGCCAGGCCGGGCAGACCACCCTCGTAGGCGACCACCGGCTCTCCGGCCATGAGCACTATGTATGGAGCCCGTTCAGCCGAGGTCTGATTCGTGCTGGATGAGAGCGGACCGGCTCCGACGGGCAGGACGGTTGCGAAGAGCGCGGCCACAGCGACCGCGGTGATGAGAAGTCTCTTTCTCAACTTCTCTCCTCCTTGACTTGTTGCGCCTCCCTGGCGAACGAGCCCAAAGGCAGGACCCCACGATCCGAGACCCTACACCACCATCGGTGGGCATTGCGAGTGGCCGCCCCATATCCCGATAGGACTCGCGGCTATCGGAGGGGAGCGCGTAAAATCAACGCATGAACAACCTGAAGACGGTCGGCCTGCTCGCCTTCATGACCACCCTGTTGTGGTTGGTTGCCTACGCCCTCTTCCCCGA
>JALDXP010000286.1:0-3340 GCA_032154885.1 Actinomycetota bacterium | reverse complement strand
GACGCCCAGGTCGACGGGAGGAACTGATACAGGCCCGACGCACCCGAGTACGGGTTGTAGGCATCGGCGTCTCCGAGACTCTCACACTGCAGTACGGCGAGGGCCTCCTCGACGCGGCTCGAGGGGAAGAACGCCTGGACTAGAGACCTCCAACGTTCGACGGAGGGTGGGAAGTCCCAATCACCTCCGCCGCCACCGCCACCTCCCTCGGTGGTATCGGGCGTCTCGGGCGGCGGCGTGGTCGTAACCGGCGCCTCTTCCTCTTCGGGCGGGGGCAGAGGGGTGGTTGTGGGTGCCCTCTCCTCCTGGCGTCGCCGCTCCTCCTCTCGCGCTTGGGCGGCATCCACTCCGCTGAGGGCATCCCGGTATGCGGCGTCGGCGGCGCTCGCCTCCCTGACGGCCTGGCCGACCGCGGCGTCGGCCTCGTCATAGAGGGCGGCAAGGTGCTCGATCTCTGCGTCGACCTCGGCCTTTAGTGCTGACACCCGCTCCTGTTGCTCCCGGTAATCGACCTGAAGACGCTCCAGAGCGTCCTTCCTCACGACGAGCTCGTTGACCCTGGCTGCTCCTGCGGTGACGACGTCACCGACCACCTGCCCGGTCACCATCGCCTGCTCGACATTCGCGGTGTTGACGAAGCTCACACCCGGGCCGACCAGAGCGTCCATGTATGCGTCGACGGCATGAGTCTCGATGTCGGCCTCGATCCCGGTGAGCTCGGCATCGCCGTGGGCTATCTGTGCCTTCAGGCTGTCGAGGTCGGATGAAACGGCGGACAACTCTGCGGAGAGATCGCTGATCCGGGTGATGCTGACGGCGAGCTCGGACTCGATCTCTGCTCTCCGGCTGACGGCTGTGTCGACCAGGCCGGCGGCGACCTCTGCCTGCCGCTCGGCCGCTTCCGCCTCCTGCTCTGACTCGTCGACGGTCTGAGCGCCCGCTGGATGATCGTCGTACAGGACCAGGCCGACGGCGATGGTCGAGACAAGAGCGAGGAGGGTCAAGAAGCGCAGCACACGCATTGGAACCCGAGGAGCGTAATGAATGGTCAAGGGCACGAGAAGTGCAGATCCTTGCCATGGGCTAGCGTCTCCGACCTATGGAACGGGTGAATGTGCAGTCGGGCAGCCCGTTCGAGGCGGCGATTGGCTTCAGCCGCGCCGTTCGGGTGGGCAAGCGGGTGGTCGTGTCCGGCACCGCTCCGATCTGGCCCGACGGCTCGGTGAACCCCGACCCGCGGGCCCAAGCACGACGCTGCCTGGAGATCATGCTCGGCGCTCTCGAAGAGGCGGGTGGGAGGGCGGAGGACGTGGTTCGGACCAGGACCTATCTGCTCGACGCCTCGGATGCGAATCAGGTGGGGGAGGCCCACCACGAAGTGTTCTCGGGAATCAGACCGGCCTCGACAATGGTTGTTGTGAGTGGATTGCTCGACCCCCGTTGGAAGGTCGAGATGGAGCTCGAAGCGGTCATTGCCTGACTGCCCACACTGGAGGTTGCGATGTTTGGACGCAGGAAGATCGAGATGCCGGATGCTGAAGCAGCTCTTCCCGGACGTTCCACGGCGGTGGAGGTGCCCCCGGCCCATTTTGTAAACGGGAATCCACTCGTGGGGCCCTTCCCCGAAGGGATCGAGACCGCCGTGTTCGGGATGGGTTGCTTCTGGGGCGCCGAGCGGCGGTTCTGGAAGATGGATGGCGTCTACAGCACGTCGGCCGGTTACGCGGGTGGTTACACGCCCAACCCGACCTACGAAGAGGTGTGCACCGGCCGCACCGGTCATGCGGAGGTCGTGCTCGTTGCCTACCGACCCGAGGAGGTCTCCTACGAAGAGCTCCTGAAGGTGTTCTGGGAGACCCATGACCCGACCCAGGGGATGCAACAGGGCAACGACATCGGATCGCAGTATCGATCGGCCATCTACACCACGACCGACGAGCAGCTGGAGATCGCCAAGTGGTCCCGTGACAAGTACCAGGCCGAGTTGACGCCGTTGGGCTTCGACGACATCACCACGGAGATCAGCCCGCTTGGCGAGTATTACTACGCCGAGGACTACCACCAGCAATACCTGGCCAAGAACCCACACGGTTACGACTGCCACGCCAACACCGGGATCGCTTACCCGGTGGGCTGAGCTTTACGCCGGGGCGGTCTCGTCGCCGAGAGTCACCGAGGCAGCCAGAGCCTCGTGCACCACGGTCTCGACGGGCAAGTCGGCCTCGATTTCCGCCGTGACGTCGGGCGTGACGCCTACGGACCCGAAGTCGTGGCCCTCGGGAGTCAACCACCGGGCGATCGTGAGCTTGAGGGCCCCGGTGTTCGATAGTGCGAATCTCTGCTGGACCGTGTTCTTTCCGAACGTGTTCTCACCGACGACGGTTGCCCTGCCCCTTTCCTGAAGCACCGCCGACACGACTTCGGAGGCGGAAGCGCTGCCCTCGTTGACGACGACGATCACTCCCATGTCTTCGGGCACGATCGGATGTCCCGTGGTGGGGTAGGAAGTCGATGAATCCGGCCCCTCGGTGACGACCACGTCCCCGTCGGGGAGAAAGGCCGAGGCCACCTCGATTGCCGTGTCGAGGAGACCGCCAGGATTGTTCCGCATGTCGAGCACGATGGACTCGACACCTTGTTCGAGCAGCGTTTCAACCTGCTCCAAGAAGAGCTCGTCGGCGTTGTCCGTGAAGGCGTTGAGCCCGATATACCCAGTATCTCCGACCACCTCGCTGACCACGGCCTGGACAACGAAAGAGGCGCGGGTGATGGTCACGTCGAAGACTTCCTCATCACGTCCGATGGTCAGCACGACATCCGATCCCGCCGGGCCCCGCACCGTGGCGGTGACTTCGTCCACCGTCCAGCCGGAGATGTCGGTGCCATCCACGCCCAGGATCAAATCGTCGGGTTGGAGACCGGCCGTGTCGGCGGGAGTGCCATCGACGGTCGAGACGATGTGGATGATGCAGGTGTCCGAGATGATGTTGCAATCCTCGCCGCTGGCCGAGTCCTCGGCAGTGACGAGGGCACCGATCCCCTGGATCTCGCCCGCTTGCTCCTCCTCGAGTAGGTCCACTGCCTCGGGGTCGAGATACACAGAGTGGGGGTCGAGACCGAAAGTGGCCATGCCATGGACCATCGCTTCGGCGGCCTCGGCGCCGGTCTCGGCTTGAGTGAGCGCGGCCTCGCAGGTCTCGAGGAAGGGGGTGGCCGGCGCGACGCAGACCAGCTCGGATCCAGAGCTTGCCCCGCCCAGTGCTTCCAGGCCTTGGGCGGCCGCCTCGGCCAACTCGGCATCCGTTATCTCGTCGACATAGTGACGACGAATCAGGTCGTA
>JALDXP010000285.1:0-3348 GCA_032154885.1 Actinomycetota bacterium | reverse complement strand
GCGGCCAGGACGTCTTGGACGGTGACGATCGCCGTTGGCGGGAGGACGGCATCGAGGAGGACTGACGCCGCCTCCCGACCCGCGGCGAATTGGTTCTCGGTCCTGATCAGATGTCGGGCATCGAAGGAAAGCCCGGCGGCTTCCAGTCCTTCTACAAACCCCGACGCCCTGTCGTCGCCGGAGAGAGAGCCTTTGGGCCATCCGATGAGGGCGAGACGGGTGTGGCCGCCCTCGACCAGATGGTCGACCGCGGCCCGTGTGCCGGCACGGCCGTCGACGTCGACCCAGGAGTGATTGTCGGAGAGGTCGCTGCGCCCGAACGTCACGAAAGAGGTCCGGGATTCGAGCAAGACGCGGATCCTCTCGTCATCGTGCACCGTGCCGGAGAGGACGAACCCGTCGACGGCGCCACGGCGCATCATCTCCCGATAGGAGTCGGCCTCACTCTGAGCCTGATTGTGGGTGAAGAGATGGATGTCCATCCCGACGTCGGAGGCGCGCTCGGTGATCTGATGGAGGAAGGTGTCGAGAAAGAACCCGTCACGTCCGGCCGGGATGCAATAGCCGATGGTGAAGGAGCGCCCCTTGGGCAGCGCGCGGGCGGCGCGGTTGGGTCGGTAGCCGAGCCGGTCGGCCGCTTCGACCACCTTGAGTCGGGTCTCCTCGGCCACTCGCTCCGGAGCGTTCAGAGCGTTGGAGACAGTCGAGACGGACACACCGGTCGCCCGACTCACGTCTTTGATCGTGATTCGAGAGCTCATGGTCTCAAGGCAAAAACGTTTTACAGGGGGTCTAAAACGTTTTTACAACGGACCCACAGGTCTGTCAATGGTGGAGACCCGGTGTGACGGCTAGGTCCGGCGCGCCTTCTTTGGCACCGGCACCGGCTCCCGTCGCGGTTCCTTGGGCCTGGCCGGTGCCTCCTCACGACGAGGCTGACGATTCGGCTCCGGCTCGATCCTGATCTTTCGCAACGGCTTTCCTATGTTGGCCACGACATCGCCTCCAGGTCGTCGGGTGGGTCACCACGGTGGACGTTCACATCCGGATAGAGCTTCGAGAGCCAGTCGGCGATGATCGGTGATGCCGTCCACAGGTCGAGTATCCGGGCGTTGGAAGCTCGGTAGCCGCTCTCGTGCTCGATCACGAGGCCGGACAGCTCCACACGCCCCACTACGTCGGGCTTTCCCGGGAACATGGCGCCGACCTCGCTGGGGCGGCCCACCGCGTAGATCCCGCAGGGGTGGTCCCATCCTGGCGGCTCATCGCAATAGTCACACCAGGCCACGAAACGCTGAGTGGTCCACTCGCTGACGACACCCCGCAACACAGAGCCGGTCCATTGCCATGCGCGCCAGCCCGCTACCGCCTCGGGGGACCAGAACTCCTCCGTCGGCTCTTCTGTCTCCGGCATCGCGTGCCACGGCAACGGGGCCAGGGAGCGTGAGATCGCGAGCGGGGCAAGGTCTTGGGTCGGCATCTGGATACGCCGGACCGCAATGAGCAGACCCGCCGAGAGAAGACTCGCACCCACCATCACCAGCAAGGCGCCGACTCTAGGCAGTCCTGTCGGAAGGGCCACCCCCTCATCGGGGGTCGGGCCCATCACCAGGAACGCGCTGGTGCCACCCAGTATCCAGATGACAGGCGTGAAATAGCGCCCGATCCGCTCTGCCGCCACCGTCGAGAACTTGCCCACCACCCACGTCACCAGACCGAGAGGGACGACCAGCACCACCCAGAGCGGCCAGAAGCCGATCGTGTAGGCGAACAAGGAGAACATGGCAACGTCGATCCAATAGATGACCGACGCCTGCCCGCCGGTGAACCAGACAACGAGCACTGGCACGCCCACGATGGCGGCCAGGACCAGAGCGACCCGGCCGATCTGCTTCGCCCAGCCGCGTCGAAGCCATGATGCGCCGACACGTCCAGCCTTCGGTGCCGGGGTACTCATGCTGTTCCCATGCGTTGCCTCCGCTCCCCTAATTATGGACGAAGCGGCGACAGGCATGTGCGGAGTTTCGGCCTAGACCACAGGTCCTGTGCGTACTACCCCAAGGCCCGATTGAGGAAGGCGGCCATCTGGCCACGGACAACATTGTCGTCGGGGCAGAACCGGTCGTTGATCGGCGGGTTGCATCCCTGGGTGACGCCGGCTGTCGCCAGCTTGTCAATCGCCGATTCGAAGACACTGCCATCGTCGTCGACGAACCGATTGCCACCCCCATCATCGGCGTAGCCCATGGCCCGGACCAGGAAGGCAGCCATCTCCCCTCTACTCACGCGGCGCTCGGGACAGAAGCGATCATTGGCCGGTGGATTGCATCCTTCGGTGACGCCGGCGGCCGCGAGCTTGTCGATCGCCGACTCGAAGACACTGTCATCGTCGTCCACGAACCGGTCGCCGCCACCATCATCGACATAGCCCATCGCCCGGACCAGGAATGCAGCCATCTCTCCTCTGCTCACGCTGCGGACGGGACAGAACAGGTCGTTCACCGGCGGGTTGCACCCCTTCGTTATGCCTTCGAGGGCAAGCCACTCGATGGCAGTTTGAAACAAAGAGTCGTCGTCATCGACGAACGAGCCCACGAAACCCGAGCAATTGGGGTACTCGCCGTGAAGATCCACATCGGTCCGGGGGAGACCCAATTCAATAGCAGTTGGAGGGCCGAATCCGTTCGGGTTGAGCCGGTAAGAGAGGGCTTCTCCGCCTACCAGAACGCCCGGTATCAGCTCACCCTGATCATCCACACCACGGAACAAATCAAGGGTCACGATTCCGTCCGGGTCGCAGGCGAACCACGTCGAGTGAGCGATTCCCCCTGCCGACCGCATCACTGGATAGCCACCTGCCCCCAACGGAACCGGTGCGAGGACACAATCTCGAAGAGAGAAGAAGGCGAAGCTGGCGCCGTCGGCGTTTCGCTCGACACCAGCCACGATGAGACGCTGACCGGCCATTTCCACGACGCGGCCCGGCGTGGCCATCGGGAAGGTGGAGAACTGAGCCAGATCGTCTATCAGGATCGCCGTGCCCCAGCCCGACGCAAGCTCGACATGCAGGTAATGGTCGGCCAGCTCGGGGTCGGAACTCCCGGTCCAAAAACCGGTGACGACATCCTTGTGCCCATCACCATCGACGTCAGCCAGGAACTGCGACGGGCCGAATCCCCCGATGACGGCGTCGGATGGCAGTGGGGTGTCCGGAAGTGCGTCACACGTCGTCGACACGGCCGCCACCAGATTCGAGATCGGAGCAGATGAGACGACGGGGAACAAGCCGATCAGGACCGACACAGCAAGCCAGAAGCCACCCATCAATGGAGCCCCCCTTCGACAGGA
>JALDXP010000284.1:0-3365 GCA_032154885.1 Actinomycetota bacterium | reverse complement strand
CCCCTACACTCCGCTCCCGCTAATGGCTGCGACAGCAACGAAATACTCGGTAGGAGACAAAGTGGTGCACCCCCAACACGGGGCAGCCACCATTCAGAAGAAGGTCAGACAGGAGTTTGGCGGGAAGAAGCAGGACTACTTCGTCCTCGACATCGCCACCGAGCAACTGACCGTCATGGTCCCCCTCGACAAGGTCGACGATCTGATCCGCCCTGTGATCTCCAAGACCAAGTCTCGTGATGTGCTCAAGTCCCTGAAGGGCGAGCCCGAGGAGGCAGGATCCAACTGGAGCCGGTGGTACAAGGTGCTCAACGAGAAGATGACGTCGGGCGACATCTTCCAGGTGGCCGAGGTCGTTCGTGACCTTTCCTTTGCCCAGCAGACCAAGGGGATCAGCCCGGCGCTGAAGCGCATGCTGTCCAAGGCGCGTCTCACTCTCAGCTCCGAGCTGGCTTTCAGTCTCGAGATCGACGAGGAAGAGGCGATCAAGAGACTGGACCGTGCCCTGCCCAAGGTCGAAGCGGACGAGGAATGAGTAGTGGTCTGTCGGTCAAATAGGGTGCGCGTGTCTCCGAGTCATCGGGGTCATCTGGCAAGGAGAAGCGCGCAGTCGCAGCCGGGGAGCTGCGGCGAGCACTTCGACGCGGCCACGGACCTCGATGGCCGGAGAGACGCCATCATTCTTTGGCCGACGGGCCAGTAAGTGCCGCCTGTCGGCACCCGTGTCGGATGGGGATTCGATGCACACCCTCTCGATGGTGAGCCACCTTTGATCGTGGGTGGGGTCAGGGTCTCCGACACGATCGGCGTCAGCGCCACTTCCGATGGAGACGTGCTGGCCCATGCCGTGACTGATGCTGTTCTCGGGGCCTGTGTTCTCTCCGACATCGGGGAGCACTTCCCCTCCAGCGATCCGGTGCTGGCCGGTGCGAACTCCATGGATCTTCTCGGCCAGGCCTCCGTCATGGCTGTCGCAGCCGGGTGGCAGATCGAGCATGTCGACGCCACTGTTGTCGTCGAGGATGTTCGCATCGCCCCGCATCGTGCCGAGATCCGCGCCAGTCTCGCCCGAGCCCTCGGGATCGTTCCCGATCTGGTCTCGGTGAAAGCGACCACTACCGATGGTATGGGCATGATCGGCAGGGGTGAAGGGTTGGCTGCTGCCGCTGTGGTCACGGTCAGCGCCCTGTCGTAGGATTCGGCGATGCTCCGTCTGTACAGCACGCTTCACCGCGCCGTCGTCCCCTTCGAGCCCAGGGACCAGGGCAAGGTCGCGATCTACGTCTGCGGTCCGACCGTGCAGAGCGAGCCGCATGTCGGCCACGGGCGATCGGCCATCGCCTTCGACGTGATCCGCCGCTATCTGATGTGGAGCGGTCACGACGTGACATATGTCCGCAATGTCACCGATATCGAGGACAAAATCATCGCAGCGGCTGCGGAGGCAAATGAGAGTGTCGAGGTCTTGGCTGAGCGAATGGCGGCCCGCTTTGCCGGCGGCTACGAGGCGCTCGGCGTCCTCCCTCCCGATCTCGAGCCCAAGGCCACCGAGCACATCCCTGAGATCATCGACATGATCCGGTCCCTCATCGAACGTGGGTTGGCCTACCCATCAGAAGGGGATGTCTATTTCTCTGTCAGGGCCGATGAGGGCTACGGGAAGCTGTCCGGTCGCAACCCGGACGAGCTCCGCTCCGGCGTGCGGATCGAGGTGGAGGAGGCGAAGCACGATCCGCTCGACTTCGCGCTGTGGAAGGCGGCGAAACCGGGTGAGCCGTGGTGGGACTCACCGTGGGGCCCGGGCCGCCCGGGATGGCACATCGAGTGCTCGGCGATGGAGCGCAAGTACTTGGGTGACGACTTCGACATCCACGGCGGCGGCACCGACCTCATCTTCCCTCATCACGAGAACGAGATCGCCCAGAGCGAAGGCGCCACCGGCAACAAGTTCGTCAGGTATTGGCTGCACAACGGGATGGTGAACCTCGGTGGCGAGAAGATGGCGAAGTCGACCGGCGTCCTCGTCGACCTGGCCTCGATCACCGAGAAGCATGGGGGCCGGGCGCTGCGCCTTCTCCTCCTACGGGCCCACTACCGGTCCCCGATCGAATACTCCGATGAGCTCCTCGCAGAGTCCGAAGACGCTCTCGACCGGCTCCAGCGCTTCCGCGTGAGGGCCAAGGCGGGCGAGCCGGACGCCGGCGCGATTGCCCGCTTCCGGGAGGTGATGGAGGACGATTTCGGAACGCCGCTGGCCGTCTCGCTGCTCTTCGATCTGGTACGCGACGGCAACCGCCTTCTCGACGAGGGCGGCGATGTGGAAGCCATTGCCGGGGCAGTCGAGACGATCGTGGGGGTTCTCGGCCTCGATGACGCCAGCTTGCCCGTCGAAGCGACGCTCGATCTGGGCGATCTTCCCAGCCGATTCGGTCTCGAGGGTGACGGTCACGATGTGGTGGACCGGCTGGTCGAGCTTCGGGCCGTGGCACGCGACGAGCGCCGATTCGATGATGCCGACGCGATCCGGGATGGCCTGGAAGAGGCCGGGGTGACACTGGAGGATGGCCCGGATGGCACCCGCTGGTTACGGAAATAGGGTCGAGGGCATCCATTCGGTTGCCGCCGCCGCTCAGCGCGGCCGAATTCGCAAGCTCTGGGTGGAGGAGAAGAGGGTCAGCCGGTCCGAGATCGCCGACATCATCGGTGTTGTAGGACGCGAGAGGACCGAATTGGTCCGTGATGTGCGGCCGATGGCGGAGAGCGAGGCGCCCCAGGGCGTTGTCGCCGACTGTGCCCCGATCATGCCGATTCCCATCGATGAATTGGGAGTCCCGGAGGCCGCCATCGTTGTTCTCGACCACATCGAGGACCCGCACAATGTCGGTGCCATTGCCCGCAGCGCCCTGGCCTCGGGCATGACAGGCATGGTCGTCTCTTCGAGACGGGCGGCCCCTTTGTCGGCCACGGGGTTCAAGGCGGCGGCCGGCGCCCTGGAGACCCTCCCGGTGGCAGTCGTGGGCTCGATCCCTGAGGCGCTGAGCCGACTCAAAGATGGGGGCGTTTGGATCGTGGGGCTCGAGGCAGCATCTTCAACGTCCCTGCTCGGATTGGAGCTGTTGACCGAGCCGGTGGCGGTTGTGACCGGAGCCGAGGGAACAGGTCTCAGCGTGCTCACAGCGAAACGATGTGACCTCCTGGTCTCGATTCCAATGGCTGCGAGCTTCGAGAGTCTCAACGCCTCGGTGTCGGCAGCTCTGGCCTGTTTCGAGATCATGCGGGTGAGGGCAGAATCCGACTCCTCCCTACAATCCGACCTTCCGCCGGGTTAGCTCAGTTGGTAGAGCAGCTGTCTTGTAAACAGCAGG
>JALDXP010000283.1:0-3374 GCA_032154885.1 Actinomycetota bacterium | reverse complement strand
AACAACTGAAGCTGCACCACCTGCAGCCCGCCCCCGGCTCCAAGAAGGAGAAGATCCGGGTTGGCCGCGGCGAAGGTGGCCGACGAGGAAAGACCGCAGGGCGTGGCACCAAAGGGCTCAAAGCCCGCAACACTCTCCGTCCCGGCTTCGAGGGTGGGCAGACGCCCCTGTCGATGCGCATCCCCAAGCTTCCCGGGTTCACCAACCCGAACAAGGAGGAGTTCGCAATCGTCAACCTCGCTGCGCTGGACGTCTTCGACAAGGGGGCCGATGTGACTCCCGAGGAGCTGCGCACCCGCGGCCTCATCCGTCATCGGGGGCGAGTCAAGGTGCTGGCCCAGGGTGAGCTGGACAAGGCCCTGAACGTGAAGGCTCATGCCTTCAGTGCCTCCGCCAAGGCCAAGATCGAGAAGGCCGGCGGAACCGCCGAAGTCATCAATTGATCTATCACCTAGAACGTACGACCTAGGACCCAGAACCCAATGCTCTCCATCTACCGCAACATGTTCAAGATCCCGGACCTCCGGGGGAAGATCTTCTTCACCCTGGCCATGTTCGCGGTATACCGACTTGGGGCCACGATCCCTGTCCCCGGGATCGACCTCGAGGCAGTGGAGCTGTTCCAGTCCCAGCAGGAGGCAGGTGGGATCTACGGGTTGCTCAACCTGTTCTCCGGCGGAGCACTCGAGTCGTTCTCCGTGTTCGCCCTTGGGATCATCCCTTACATAACTTCATCCATCATCATGCAGCTTCTGACGGTGGTCATCCCCCGGCTCCAGGCCCTCCAGGAAGAAGGTGAGTCGGGTCGCAAGGTGATCACCCAATGGACCAGGTACCTGACGGTGATCCTGGCCCTGATCCAGTCGACCGGATTCACCTATCTGTTCCACGTCGGCCGTTTCACCGGTGGAATCGACCTGATCCCCAACTACACGCCCGGCCGGGTCATCTTGATCGTGCTGACGATGACTGCAGGCACGGCGATGGTGATGTGGCTCGGCGAGCTCATCACCCAGCGCGGCGTCGGCAACGGGATGTCGTTGATCATCTTCGTCTCGATCCTGAGCCAGTTCCCATTCGTGTTCGGCCAGATCTGGGGTCAGACATGGGGTGCTGACCTGCCGATCCGTTTCATCGTGATCGTCGCCATCTTCCTGGCAATGATTGGTGCGATCATCTATGTGGACCAGGCACAACGCCGTATCCCGATCCAGTTCGCCAAGCGGGTACGGGGGCGACGGGTCATGGGTGGCCAGTCGACATACATCCCACTCAAGGTGAACACCGCAGGGGTCATCCCGGTCATCTTCGCCACCTCGGTGATGTTGATCCCGTCCCTGATCATCACCGCCATTCCGTCCGACGCAGCATGGGTGCAGTCCATCTATCGATGGATCGACGGCAACCTCGGTGGTGGGACGGGCGGCGTGAGCTGGTGGTACATCCTCATCCTGTTCGCCCTCATCATCTTCTTCACCTACTTCTACACGGCCATCCAGTTCGATCCGGAGAAGCAGGCCGAGATGATCCAGCGACAAGGTGGCTTCGTGCCCGGGGTGCGCCCGGGAAGGCAGACTGCCAGGCACCTCGCCTTCATCCTCAACCGGATAACACTGCCCGGTTCCATCTTCCTGGCGCTGATCGCCATCCTCCCCGCCATCGCCGGGGCGGTCTGGGAGGTCAATATCGCCTTCTCCGGCGTCTCGATCCTGATCGTGGTCGGCGTCGCGCTGGAGACGATGAAGCAGATCGAGTCGCAGCTGACGATGAGGAACTATGAGGGGATCCTCACGTGAGGATTCTGTTTATTGGACCGCCTGGCGCCGGCAAGGGCACCCAGGCGGCCCGGGTGGCGGAGCGGCTCGGCATCCCCCACATCTCCACAGGCGACATGTTTCGTCATCATGTCTCAACGGGGACTGAGCTTGGCCGCTTGGTCGACTCCATCATGAAGGCCGGGGAGTACGTCCCCGACGAGATCACCGTCGAGATGCTCCGAGACCGGCTGGCCGAGCCAGATGCCGCCAATGGATACATACTCGACGGGTTTCCCCGCACTGCAGGCCAGGTAGCTGCCCTCGACGGGCTGATCGGCGTCGATGGCCTCGACACTGCCTTGGAGTTTGCGATCGACGAGGACGCGCTGGTGGAGCGCCTGCTTGGTCGGGGACGCGCCGACGACACGGAGGACACCATCCGGACTCGCTTCAAGGTGTACCAGGAGCAGACCGCCCCGTTGCTCGACATCTACCGGGATCGGGGCATCCTGATCGCAGTAGACGGGCTCGGGGAGATCGATGTCGTCACCGAGCGGATCTTGAAGGAACTGGGCCGATGATCACCATCAAGTCCCGGCGAGAATTCGCCAAGATGGCGAGGGCCGGCGCTGCGGTCGCGGCCATCCACGATGCTGTGCGAGCCGCCGCTGCTCCAGGGGTGTCGCTATTGGATCTCGAAGAGATATCTGCCCGGATCCTCGAAGAGCGCGGCTGCACCTCTTCCTTCCTCGGTTATCACGGCACCTATCCCGCAACGCTTTGCCTCTCACCCAACGACGTGATCGTCCATGGCATACCTACGGACCGGCCGCTCGAGGAGGGCGACATCCTCTCGGTCGACGCCGGGGCGATCTTCGAGGGATTCCACGGCGACGCCGCCTTCACCATGCCGATTGGTCACGTGAGTGCCGAAGCACAGAGTCTCATCGACGTGACTCAAGAGGCCCTTTGGGTCGGCATTCGCGAGGTGCGGAAGGGTGGTCATCTCGGGGACATCGGGGCCGCGGTGGCCGAGGTCGGAAAGAGCAACGGTTTTGGGGTCGTCGAAGAGTATGTGGGTCATGGGATCGGCCGTCAGATGCACGAGGAGCCACAGGTGCCCAACTACGGGCGACCTGGCCAGGGACTTCGTCTGAGAACCGGGATGGCGCTCTGTATCGAGCCGATGTTCAACGCCGGCGCCAGACATACCTCCGTTGACGACGATGGGTGGACGGTGAGGACCGCCGATGGCTCCCTGTCGGCGCATTGGGAGCACACGGTTTGCCTGACACCCGACGGTCCTCACGTGTTCACTGCCGGCGAGGAGCCGGTTCCGGTGGAATTTGAGCAAAGTGCAGCCCGGGGGTAACATTACGAGTCGTAGCGGCGCTTTTTCGCGTCGTTCAACGCGTATTCAGGCCCGGACGACATTGTCCCCTACCCCCGAATCAGTTTTTGGGTTGAGGTTGTCTCGTGCGACGGGCCAATTCGAGTTTTGGAGCAGATGATGAAGGTGCGGCCTTCCACCAAGAAGATGTGTGAGAAATGTCGGATCATTCGACGTCGTGGCCGCGTCTGGGTGATCTGCAGCAATCCCCGTCACAAGCAACGGCA
>JALDXP010000282.1:0-3376 GCA_032154885.1 Actinomycetota bacterium | reverse complement strand
CTCGGGCTCGGATCCTGTCTGATCTGACCATGCCACTGCCGCGGGACCTGGCTCGACAGGTGTGTGATACCGCCCTGGAACGGGCTCCCGGGTTGACTACCGGTCAACTGCGAGCCCATGTGCAGAGACTGATCATTTCGATCGACCCGGCAGCTGCCCTGGAACGGTATGAGCAGAAGCTGGAGGAGCGGAGAGTGTTCACCGAACAGGGGGAGGACGGGACCGCCAGCCTCCACGGTCTCAATCTGCCTCCGGGGGAGACGAACCGGGCGATGCGACGGATCAACCGGCTGGCCCGAGCATTGAAGGCGAAAGGGGACACCCGTCGGATCGATCAGATCAGAGCCGACATCCTCCTCGACCTGCTCACCGGAAAGGGTCAATCCAACAGCGGAACCTCGGACACCGGGGTGGTCGAGATTCGGGTGGATATCACCACCCTGACCGGTATCGACGATGAGCCCGCCGAGATCCCCGGGTGGGGAGCTGTGTTGGCCGATGTGGCCCGTCAGATCGTCGACGAAGCATCCGATGCGGAATGGAGGATCGTCCCCGTCGACGAGAACGGCCAGCCAGTAGGTGTGGTCACCACCAGAAGAAGACCCACTACCGCTCAGAAACGGATCGTGGAAACCAGGAATCCGACCTGTGTCTTCCCCGGATGCCGCATGCCCGCCGACCAATGTGATCTCAACCATGAGATCCCCTGGGCCGAAGCCCACCGGACCACCATTCGAGAGCTCGGACCACTCTGCCGACACGACCACACCAACCATCATCGCCACCGGTGGAAACTGAAACAGATGAGACCCGGCCACTACCAGTGGACCAGCCCACTCGGCCACACCTACAACACCGGACCCAACCAGCCCTGACAAGGTCGGAGCTATCCGACCCTCATCAACACCTTCAGCGATGAAGGGTCGTGGACTAATTCGAAGGCCTTCTCCGCCTCATCCAAGCCCAGCTCGTGGGTCACTATCGGCTCCAGCGTGAGCCTTCCGGAGCCAGCCAGATCGACCCCGTCGGCGTAGTCGCCCACCACCGCAGCGCGGGGATTGTGGAGGGTGAGTTCCTTGTGATAAAGCTGGTAGTAGGGGAGCCCGGTCTCACCTCCGGTGAGCGTGCCGTAGACCAACACTTCGCCCCCGGTCCCGGCAAGCTCGATGGCCCGGCCCAACGTGGCCTCGGTGCCCACGGCCTCGACCACAACATCCGGGCCGCGTCCTGAACTGACCTCGGCGAGGACGTCGGCTGCCTGATCGGGCGACGCCGTGTGATGCGTGCCCGTGCTCGCCGCCAACTCTCGTTTCCACTCCGAGCGGGTGATCCCCACCACCGTCATTCCCCGCAGACGGAGGAGTTGGGAGATGAGCTGGCCGGCGACTCCGAGGCCGATGACCGCGGCTACCTGCCCGGGGAATGGATCGAGTGTCTTGACGGCATGGACGCAGGTGCCCAGCACCTGGAGGACGCCCGACGCCTTGTCAGAGATATTGGCCGGAACCGGCACCAGGCGGTTGAACGGGACCACGGCGTACTCGGTGAACACCCCGTCGACATCCCGGCCGAGCAGACCGCCGTTGACGCAAATGTTGAAGCGACCCGCCCGGCACATGTGACACCACCCGCATGCGACGCCGGGGTCGACCAGGACCCTGGTGCCGGCCTGATACGGCGACGCCGGAGGTGCAGCAACCACTTCGCCGACCATCTCATGGCCCATGATCCGTGGGTAGTCCACCGGGATCTTGCCGGCCAGGATCTTGACATCCGTGCCGCAGATCCCGACCTGGCCAACCCGGACCAGCACCGAGTTCCCCGCATCGGGCTCGGGCACATCGCCGACTTCGATTACTCCGGGCTCTCGGACGCGGACCGCTCTCACGACACTCCTCGAAGGGTCCGTGAATGGTAGAAGCCGTTCGCGTGTGCTGACTTTGTAGGCTGGACGCGATGGAACAGACACCCGAGCTTCGAATCTCGCCGCCCGAGGAGGGATTCGCTGCCACCCGGCAGACGGCGCACGAATTCGTGCGGAGCGTCCTGCGCCGGGCCATTCTCAATGGCGAGCTGGCCAGTGGTAGCCGGCTGGTTCAGGCGGAGCTGGCCGCCATGCTCGATGTGAGCACGACTCCGGTGCGCGAGGCGCTCCGTGACCTGGCCACTGAGGGACTGGTCCAGTTCGACCCCCATCGCGGGGCGATCGTGTCTGAGCTCAGCGATGAGGACGTCCACGACATCTACGAGATACGTCGGGTGCTGGAGCCTCTTGCAATGAGACAGGCGGTGCCCAACGTGAGCGATGCCCTGCTCGGCAGGCTGCGCCGGCTCCATCAGGGGATGCTCGACGAGCCTCACTCGGTCGATTGGGTCGATCGAAATCGGGTCTTCCACATGGCCGTCTACGAGACAGCTGCCTCGCCGCGATTGGCCGCCATCATTCGCAACCTCCAGGACGCCTCCGTCATGTACATCGGGGCATCTCTCAAGCACAAACCGGGTCTGCGCGAGGAAGCCAACCATGGTCACGCCGACATTCTCGATGCCTTGGAAAGGCGTGACGTGGAAGCAGCTGTGAAGGCGCTTGACGAGCACCTCCGCACTTCGATCGACGCGTTCGAGTCCGACGACAAGGACTGAGGTCGAATCACGGCACCTCCTGAGGGTCGAGCACCTCGGTGGTATCTGACGTCCTTTGGCGATCAGACAGCAGGTTCAGGGCAACACCGGCGACCACCAGGATCAGACCCAGGAGTAGTGACGTAGTCACATCCTCGCCGAGGATGATGGCCGAGGACAGGACCCCTACCACCGGTACCGCCATGAGGGTGAGGTTGGTGGAAACCGCCGAGAGATTTCTCAGGATCACGATCTGCACCCAAAAGGCGATGCCGCTGGCCAACACGCCCTGATAGAGGACGATCCAGATCAGTTGAGGTGTCCAGTCGATCACCGGAGGCCCTTCGACAGCGAAGCCCAGAGCGACGAGGATCAGCGTCGCCGCCATGAGCTGCCACGGCATCGAGTCGAGCGGCGCGATGCTCCAGCGGTGGGCCCGGATGTGGACCGAGGTCGAGGCGTTGGTGATCGCTGCCAGAATGAGCAAGACATGACCGATGGCCACACCTGGCTCGGTCCAGTCGAAACCCCAGGGCTCGAAGAGGGCGAGGACTCCGGCGACGCCGAGCGACAGGCCGAACCATCGCGCTCGGGTCATCCTCTCCCCGAGAAAAATCGCCGCAATCGGCACGGTCCACAGACTGGTCGTCCACACCACCACCGAGGAGCGGCCGGCAGGGACGAGTTCCAGGGCGGTGAAGACGAGGACCGTGACCGCCGTAAGACGGAACAAGGCCATGGAGGCGACGATGGG
>JALDXP010000281.1:0-3387 GCA_032154885.1 Actinomycetota bacterium | reverse complement strand
GTAGCTGCCGAACGAGCCGTAGCCGGGATGGCTGAAGCGGTTGGGGATCTCTATGACCGTAGGTCCCTCGGCGTCGAGGACAGACTCGAGCGTCTCCCCAACCCGGGCCAGATCGTCGACCAGGATGCCCCTCGCTCCGAATGAGCGCGCCAGTGCAACGAAGTCGGGCGGTCTCACGTCCACCCCGCTGCGTCTCCCGTAGAGATGGTCCTGATGACGTCGCTCCACGCCGTAGCCCTCGTCGTTGAACACGAGGACGATGGCCGGGACCTGCTCCTGGACCGCGGTCATCAGGTCCTGGATGGTGAACATGACCCCGGCGTCGCCGATGATCGCGACAGTCGGGGTATCGGGTCGGGCTAGCCGCGCCCCGATCGTGGCGGGCAGGGCGTAGCCGAGGGTGCCGAAGCCAGAGGGGACGAACCAGGTCCGGGGGCGATCGGTCTTCCAATGGGAGCGGGCCCAGAAGGCGATGGTGGTCGGGTCGTTGAACACGAGGGACTCCGGAGGAAGCGCCGACCGAATCTGATCGAGTACCTCGATCTCGATCGGTGTGCCCACCGCCTCGGCGATGCGGCTCATTGCTTTGCCCACTTCGTCATCCCGCCACGGGAGGGGCGTGTGTCCGAGTCGGTCCAGCTCGGCATCGAGCGCGGGCAGGATGGCGCCCGCGTCGCCGACCACCCCCGCCTCGACCGGATAGTTGCGACCGATCTCGGACGGATCGAGATCGATCTGAACGATGCGGTCGGGGAGTCGAAGCGACCAGCCTCCCGTCGGGAAATAGGAGAAACGCGTGCCCACTGCGAGGAGCACGTCACATTCGTCGATGAGGTCACGCACCGGCCGTTCGTTGGCCCAGTTCCCGATATGGAGCGGGTGCTCCGACGGGAGCGCCCCCTTCCCCTTCTGGGTGGTGATCGTCGGAGCCCCGAGCCGCTCCACGATCCGGGTCAGGATGGTGGATGTCTCCATCGTCGAGACTCCGCCACCCGCCCAGACCAAGGGGCGTTCCGCACCGGCCAGGATCTCAGCGGCCCGGCGCAAGGATTCATGATCGATTGCGCTCTCCATGTGTCCCGCTGCGGGCATGGTCCGGGCTGACGTGACGGTCGTGAATGCCTCGTTGGCGAATTCGACCAGGGCGGGACGGGGCCGGCGGTTTCGTAGGGCGAAAAAGGCCGCGTTGACCGCGGCGGGGATCTCATCGGCAAGGACCACCTGGGCGGCGTGCCCGGAGACAGGGCGGAAGATCCCGAACTGGTCCGATATGTCGTGGAAATGTCCCTTGCCCTTGCGTCTCACCTCGGGTGGGTTCTCGCTGACCAGGTGGAGCACCGGCACGCTGTCGTTGTGGGCGGTGGCCATGGCAGTGATCGTGTTGAGGGCGCCCGGGCCGTTGGAGGTGAAGGCGACACCCACCTGCCCCGAGGCCCTGGCATATCCGTCTGCCATGAAGACCGCCGACTGCTCATGCCGGACCTCTATGTGGCGCAATCCTGGGTTGTCGATGAAGGCGTCGTACACCGCCAGCGTTCCAACGCCCGGGATGCCGAACAGGGTCTCGACGCCCTCGGCGAGCAGGCTCTCGACGAGTAGTTGGGCTCCGCTGACAGTCATCAACAGGTCCCTGTCCCACCGGTCGCCGTGGCGACCCACATCTCGGGGTATGTGATCCGGTCGACCACCATCACCATCTCCTCGGACACCGCGGCGCCGGAGCCGACGACCTCAGCGGGGAGCGGAGCCCAGCACAGGCCATCTGTCGACGTCCAGCCAACGGGACTCGAGTCTTCGCTCTCCTCGCCCAAGATCACCCAACCCGCCGGGCCTGATTGCACCGTGTACAGGTCCACTCCGGACAGCGTGGCGAAGGTGTTGTCAATCGGATCCCACACCCGTCCGTCGGTCGATGTCCAGGCGACGGGCCGCCCGATGCCTGTGCCGCCGACGGCTGTGAATCGCTGCTCCCGCCATGCCATGTTGTACACGTACGCACCATCGCCCAGAGGTGTTCCAGAGCGGGTCCAGGATCGGCCGTCGGCCGAGAGCACGAGCTGGGGCTCGCACACGGGCCAGATCCCGAATGGCTCCGCCGGGTTGCTCGAGATGAGTGCTGCAAACCCCGAGTCGGTCGTCACTATCGGGGGCACATCCGGGGAGGTCCGGGTCGGTGGCCGGCACCCCGAATCGAATGGCACTTCCACCGCCTGTCCCGGCCCCCACTCGGGGTCGGCGACCACGATTTCGAACTCGGACCGTTCGGCCGACCACCACACATCTCCGAGAATCGAGGTGACGACGAAGCCGTCGCCGTTGCCGTCGGCGACAAAGCTCGGCCTGCCCGAGCCCTGGCGGGAACGGATCTCGTCGGGGAAGTCGAGCTCGTCCCCTTCGACCCAGCCCTCGGCAGCGGGGGTCAGAATCCGCCCGCCTTCGACCTCGTAGGCGAGTAGCCGGTTTCCCATGGCGGCGAGTTGTGAAGGTGACCCTTGCAACGGCAGGTAGTCCCACGATGCCCCGTCGCTTGAAGACCAGAGCACGACCCCGTCGGCGGTCACACCGGACAACAAGGCGAAGCCATCACTGGTCGCCACCAGGCTGTCCAGATTCACCGGCCCGGTGGGTCCCATCTGCTGCTCCCATTGCAGGGCAGGATTCGCAGGCCGCGTGATGACGATGATCACAACCAGACCGATGATCAGACCGAGCACTGCCGCGGCGAACATCCATTGCCTCGAGACCAGCGGGGAGCGCTCGGAAGGCGCGATCTCGACGACGGCTTCCGGCAATACGGCCATGCATCTCGGTCCAGTTTGGCGATCATGCATCCTATATGATCCGGTCGTGGAGCAGACTCGTTGAACGGGGCCAGTGCGGCTCGCACGGTCGCGGTCATCGAAGACCTGGGGTTCACCGATGTGGTCTCGATCCCGGACGGTGAGAGCCGGCATCTTCATCGGGCATTGCTCGAAAGTCCTGAAATCGCGGTCTACTCGCCAACCCGGGAGGGGGAGGGGATCGCCCTGGCCGCCGGTCTCTGGGTCGGGGGGCGCAAGCCACTCGTGATCCTCCAGAACACCGGGCTGATGGAGGCCGGCGACGCCTTGCGTGGTTGCGGGATCGGGCCCAGCATCCCGCTGCTCCTCCTCGTCGGCTGGAGGGGCTACCCGGGGGCGATGGCGGGGTCGTTGCCGGTGGACTCGGCCTATCCATACACCGAGCCCTTGATACGTGCCTGGGAGCTGCCACACAGACGCCTGATGTCCGACGACGACCTCGGGGTGATCGGGGAGATGGCGGCTGTGGCCGACGGGACGTCGAAGCCGGCCGTGGTGGTCTACGGATACGGGTTCACCCCGTGACCATGGAACGTCTCGAATTGTT